>NZ_JBSWYY010000004.1:0-275428 GCF_056161325.1 Alteromonas sp. ABE4_545 | reverse complement strand
GATCTGCGTTTCTGTGTATCGAGACTTTTTCATCAGGAGTTCTCCTTTCTTGGCTCAGTTTACGCCGAAGAACTCTAAAAAGGTATGTCGCTATTTTAGGGGAGGTTTACACCAACACTCGAACAATAAAGCTGCTATAAAAAATATCGCGATCGCAGCCTTCGGCTGCTAGAAAAAATAAACCCCTCTGAAAAAAGAGGGGTTTATCATCAATCTGAGGCCGCTAAACGCGGCCTTTACATTTGCTGTTATTTTTCATAGCCCATGGGGTTATTCGATTGCCAATGCCATACATCTTGGCACATATCTTCTAACGTCTTATTCGCATGCCAATTGAGTTCTTTTGCTGCCTTGGTTGGGTCAGCATAACAACTGGCCACGTCACCACTTCTACGCGGCGCTATGGTGTAATTAATTGTCTTACCACTCGCTTTTTCAAATGCTTTTACCATGTCTAATACACTGTAACCTTGGCCTGTGCCTAAATTATAGAGATCTAAGCCCATTGATAAGTTGAGGCGTTCGAGCGCACATAAATGGCCGTAAGCTAAGTCTTCGACGTGGATATAATCGCGTACGCCTGTACCGTCGTGAGTATCGTAATCGTCACCAAAAACACTCAATTGTGTTAATTTTCCTGTTGCGACTTGAGCGATATAAGGCATTAAGTTATTGGGAATACCATTCGGGTCTTCACCAATCCTACCGGATTTGTGTGCGCCGACCGGGTTGAAATAGCGAAGCAGGACAATATTCCAAGATTCATCAGAAATATAAAGATCAGAGAGTACGCGTTCGACCATCGACTTCGACATGCCGTAAGGGTTGGTGGGTTGGCCTGCGGCCATATCTTCTCTCAATGGCAGCGAGACAGGATCGCCATATACGGTTGCAGATGAACTGAACACGATGTTTTTTACATTGTGTTTTTTCATTGCATTACAAAGCGTAATACTGCCGTATACGTTGTTGTCATAATACTCGAGAGGTTTTTGTACAGATTCTCCCACCGCTTTTAGACCAGCAAAGTGAATGACTGCATGGATATCATAATCGGTAAACACTCGGTCAAGTAATTTGACATCGCGAATATCACCGTTGATAAACGTCATTGTTTTACCGGTAATTTCAGCGACGCGTTTAAGAGATTCCTCTGAAGCATTGGACAGGTTGTCCAACACCACAACGCCGTACCCCGTTTCTAGTAGTTGTAATACAGTATGGCTGCCGATATAACCAGCACCGCCGGTCACTAATATTTGTTTCATGATGTTTCCTTTTCATGCTGTTGAGGCAAATATTTAGCACTCAGTGAATATTGAATGGGTTTAAGTATTAGGGGGTACAGAAGAAAGACGAGCAAAGCCCATAAGAGCGACAGCCAATTATTAACAGACTGCATCAATAGAGCAAAAATAGGCACAATGACACAAAGCTTTAAGATATTAAGTAAGGTTTTTTCTGGCACCGATAGCTGCTTACTTGCTTTTTCTATCGCTTCCATTCGCCTTGATAGCGGTAAATCGCGAATACTGGGAATGTGCCGTGTCGAAAAATAAAACTTCATAGAAATTGTCTCAAGGTCATGTCTGGTGCTGGGTGATCAAAGTAATTTTGTGGGGTTACTTTGACGCGGCTAAAAAAATGCCGCGTAACACGCGGCATTTATTGTATTGGATTGTACGAGTAGGTGAAACCTCTATGCAGAGGCTTTTTCCCACTTACGCGTGACAAATGAAAGAATAAAGACGATAACGCCGATAGCAATAGCGAATTTACTGACTTGCATAAATAGCTCGCTCATATTGCCAGATTCTTCACCACCAAATGCACCAGCGAGTACACCGGCGATCACATTACCGATAGAGTAGGTGAGTACAAATAGTCCCATCATTTGACCGGCGAAGCGCTTAGGAGACAATTTGCTCACCGCACTTAGCGCAACGGGGCTCAAGCATAATTCGCCCACAGTGTGAAGGAAATAGGTAGCGACAAGCCAGTATGGTGCCACTTTCATACCGCTGGCAGCGTACTGTGCAGCAATGAACATCACAATAAAGCCTGAAGCCATGATCAAAATACCAATCGCACTCTTCATGCCATAAGAAGGATCGAGCATGCGTTTACCTAAGTTAATCCACAATGCTGCGAAGAACGGAGAAAGAGTTACAATGAATACGGCATTAAGAGTTTGGAACCAAGCCGTTGGTAGTTCAAAATCACCAAATATACGCTGGGTGTTTTCATGAGCGAACACGTTAAGTGATGAACCCGCTTGTTCAAAGCCAGCCCAGAAGCACGCAGACGCAACACAGATTAAGAACAATGCGCCCATGCGTTTTTTCTCGTAACTCTGTAGGTTACCGAAGAAAAAGATAACGCCAAAGTAAATCAAGAAAATCGCAGTAAAGATAACTGCTACATCTTGAGCAATACTTACTGCATCAATGACGATAGTTCCTTGGCTCACTAAATAGGTGATCAACGCGACAATTAATAGGAATATACCAACACCAATTTTTGTGTTGCGATTACCTGTCGCGGTCATTGGCTGTGAAGGCTGACTGCCAATGCCTTCTAAACGACCTTGGGTCAGCTTAAATTGAATTAGACCAACGGCCATACCAATGGCTGCCGCACCAAAAGCCCAGTGATAGCCTTGGTTAGTGGCAAGGTAACCACAGATTAAGTTACCGATAACCGAGCCAATGTTGATACCCATATAATAGATAGTATAACCACTGTCGCGACGAGCATCTTTGTCGGAATACAACTGGCCGACCATGGCACTAATATTTGGTTTGAGTAAGCCCGTACCGAGTACCACCAAAATAAGCCCAATAAAGAATGTGTCAGTGCTGGGGATGGCCAGAACAATGTGGCCCATCATAATAATGATACCACCGTACCAAATTGCACTTTGTCCACCAAACAAGCGGTCGGCTAGCCAGCCACCCGATAGGCCCATGAAGTACACCGCACCAGTGTATAAGCCATAGATGGCGTAGGCATTGTCTTTGGAGAAGCCGAGGCCTTCTTCATTAATGCTCATCATCATAAAGATAACAAGTAGGGCGCGCATACCGTAGTAGCTCATTCGTTCCCACATTTCTGTGAAGAACAGCGTAAACAGGCCCCCTGGATGGCCAAAGAAACGCGTATCGTTAGATGTATTTGTTGTCACAACTGAGTTCCGTAGTTTTAATTATAAGCCTAAAGATTCTTTGTCATGGACGTAGCTGTGGGCCTCGTCACCATTATTATCTACGAATCTTTGGATGAAGCCTTGTTTATACTAAAGCTTAGTGTTTGACACAAGTAAGTTAAGGCATATGAAGCACTGGATAAGATAGAAACTGTCAATGGGGGTGAACAAATGGCCGATACTTAATCAGTATCGGCCATTTGTGCATCACAATTCGCGAATTGTGGCGATAATAATTCTAATGATGGCGAAGAGCATAAAGAGCACGACACCTACTAAAACGAGGTTGTAAATGACTTCTGGGTATTTATTGTCTTCCGGGTGTGTGGGTGACTCGATGGTAACCAAGTGCTGTAATTGTTGGTATGTCTCTACACGGGTATTTTCTAATGTCATTAGTGATGAAGAAAACGCCTGTATTGCCAACTCTAACTGCACTTTTAAATTGCTATATTGAGCCATTTGCTCACTTACCGAGAGCGAGTGTTCGCCTTGAGATTTGTCACTCACTCTACTCTTCTGAGATTCAATTTGTTCTTCCAACGCTTTAATTTGCCGTTTCGCAGTTAAAACCTCAGGTGCTGTCTCAGACATCATCGAGCGTAGAGTGTTAAGTTCAGCTTTTTTCTGGGCTAGTGTCGCTTCTAAAGAAAACGCGATTTGTTGGAATGCCGCTCCTTCAGCAGTGGGGTCGAGCACATTGTATTTAGACTGAAATTCCAAAATGCCAAGTTTAGCTTCTTGTAATTTTTGCTCCACGATATCGTGTTCACTTTGAGCAAACGCTAATTGGGACTTAGCAAGGTTATTTCCAATATTGTTGATAAAGTTTTCTGCGTGCTCGACGATGGTTTGGTTAATTAATGTCGCATAATCGGCTGAAAATGCGCGTGTTTTTAAGGTAATAATCGAAGAGGTTGAGTCCACTTCAACTTCAACATGGTCTAGATAGTATTTTAGTAAGCCTTCTCTAGTGTGATCGCTATTTAGGCGGCTGAATACGTCAGCATCCGGCAATGAGTAATGGTCGCTAATTTGGATGGTTTTGTTGAGATAATCGAGCATGTCGGTAGATTTGACGAATGCTTCTATCAGCTGACTGTCATTAGAATATCCTGCCCCTGAAACAGCAGAGCCCAGTAAGGCTGACGCGTCGAAACTGCTAGCTTTGTCACTGGATTTGACGATGATTTGACTTTGACTTTCAAATTGAGGTGAAGCAAAAGCAATTAAATATAATGCATAGGCAATCCAGGGGATCACTATGATATACAAGGGCTTTGCTTTTATTTTATTTAAAAGGCCTGCGAGAATAATAAAAATATTCTCGTTGTTTTCCTTGGTCTTGTTGGCAAAATTTTTAACAGCTTTAATCATTGGAGTAGACCTTTATGCCTTCTTCTAAATCTTCGTAATAAGTTAATTGACCATCATTAATGATGATGGCTGAACTACAAAATTCTCGAACTTGATCGACTTCATGGCTAACCATAATCATACCAGCCGAGTCCGCTTTTTCAGCAAGAGCTTCTTTGGCTTTTTTTCTAAATTGTGCGTCTCCTACTGAAGTAGCCTCATCAATGAGGTAAATATCAAAGTCGATATTCATACAACAAGCGAAGACTAATTTAGCTCTCATACCTGAAGAATAGGTTCTAACGGGTAAGTCAAAACGTTTACCGACTTCAGCGAATTCTTGGACCGCTCTTTCGTATTTAGACAGAGACTTAACATTGTTAATTCGGCCGATAAATCGCGTATTTTCTCTACCGCTCATGTGCGGGTGAATTCCAGTCTGCAGAGCCACTGGCCAAGACATTGAGCGATTCGTGATAATTCTCCCTCTGTCTGGGTATTCACTGCGTGCAAGCAAGCGAAAAAGTGTCGATTTACCCGCGCCATTCTTACCCAAAATGGCCACATTTTTTTCAGTGGGGAACTCAAAGTTAAGGTTTTTAAAAATATACTGAGGCCCTAACTTACTGGGATAAGACTTTGTGAGGTTTTCAATTCTTATCATTGTGAAAGTACTCGTTTCCAAGTAATTTGATAAAGCGAAAGCGCGAGGAAAAGGGAGGTGACTGTACAAATAAGAGCATATTCAATGGATACACCGTGTAATCCATAGGATTCGTAACAAGCGTACCTGCCTATTTCGATAAAATGAAGTAATGGGTTCCAATTTAAATAGGGCCAAACAGATGGAGGGAAGTCCTGTAAGCTGAAAAATGTCCCAGAAATGAAAAAGATGGGTCTGTTGATTAAGTTTTTTACCTTGTCTAACTCAGGTATGAAGGCACTGCCAATACCGAAGATAACGCCTACACTGAACGAAAAAATCCAAAGAATCGAAAAAAGCATGATAAGCAACAGAAGGTTATCAATTTTTAGGTCCAATGCTAATAGATAGCTTGCCATAAAGCATAGAAATATAACTCCTGCTTTAATTGAAAACTCGATAATTAGCGTCGTTAAAAAAGCAGTAATTGGCATTACTTGACGAAATGCAAAAAGAGGTTTGTTCCGTTTACTCGCCATGGATATTGATCCCATACCCGTCATAAAAGACTGGACAGATATAAGGCCTACCATCATAAAAAGTATGATAGGTACTGAATGAACTTCTGTGCCACTCACGAATGAACGAGCATACGACATGGTAAAGATAAATAGGAAAGGCTCTATGAAAGCCCATCCTAAACCGAGTTTATCGTTAAATTTGCTCTGTAACTCCCTTAAAAACAGAGCAAAAATAACGCTTTTCCACTGCCTAAGCTGTTGTTTGAACGTCGGAGCCATTAGTTAACCGCAACGTTGGCCGCAACAGCAATTTGATAAACAATTTGAGTAATATCTTTAACGGCTTGCAGTGTTTTGGCATCCACTTTCGGCAATACGACAAGCTTATCGCCAGCTATTAAGGCGTGACCGTCAGATTTGTTAAAGTCAGTGTCGTCATCGACGCTTGTAAAGTCGATAGTTCCATTGGGGTGGATAATTAGAATGCGCTCTGCATTAGCACGTTCGGCGAAACCCCCAGCCCAAGCAATATAATCTGTTAACCCGGCCTGCTGATTAAACACGATAGACTGTGGCATTAATACTTCGCCACCTACATGTATCAAATCAGAGCGTTCGGGAATAACGATGGTATCATTAGGTTCAAGTAGAATATTGGCGACATTGCCGTCATCGGAAATGACCACGGTGCCTAACGGTTCAACCTGTCGGGCTCTTGCCACAAAATCAGAGACTAATTGAGCCTCTTGCACGCGAATGGCTCCTTCGCCAGTAGAGCTTACAGGCGCAGTGTAGACACTTCTTTCCAAACGTTGAAGTGCCGAATCAATGATTTGCTTCTGTTTCGCTGCGACGCTTTCTCTGAGCAAATATACATTTTCGTAATCCGCTAAGTTTTGATCTACTGCGACCTGAGCTAGTACGTCATGAATACGCGTTCCTTTCGGAACCATATATTGTGACGGGCCATTGTACGACCCAGCAATATTAATACGATAGACTTGTGTTTCATGATCATTGATAAACTCAATTTGGTCTCCAGAGTACAGT
Organism: Alteromonas sp. ABE4_545; assembly: GCF_056161325.1. Taxonomy (NCBI): domain Bacteria; kingdom Pseudomonadati; phylum Pseudomonadota; class Gammaproteobacteria; order Alteromonadales; family Alteromonadaceae; genus Alteromonas; species Alteromonas sp. ABE4_545. The sequence goes on along the minus strand of NZ_JBSWYY010000004.1, from coordinate 268,653 downwards.
TTTAGGTCCGCAAGCTCGTCAATGGAGACATATTTGGCGACTTGATTACCCTGACGAATCCCTGTGACTGTTGCGTGTGAAATAAACTGCCCGGGGTGGGCGTATTGAGTTAGTTCATTGCCATCAAGTTCTGCTTTCGCCAATTCAAAAGTGAAGCTGTTTCTCGCTCCACTGGTCACGGTAACCGTATCGCCGATGGGGTGGACAAGAATCACATCACCATCTTTGAAAGAGAGTGAGGGCATAACTCCTGAACGGGAGAATTTGTACAAGTCGATAGTTTCAACAGTCTGACCATTGCGTATCACGTCGATTGCTCTAAAGCTGCCCCGTTGAAAATCAATGCCGCCCGCGCGCTTTAGGAAATAAAGTACACTATCTGCAGCTTGGCCTGCATATTGCCCCGGTCTTAATACTGGACCCGATACAAAGACAGAAACAGGTGTAGAGGTTAGTAGGTTTACGTAGATGTTGACATCATTGGTGTAGACTTGTTTGATCTTATTTGAAACAGTTGCATTGACACTGCTTGCGGGGGTGTTTGCAAGGGCAAGGGGGCCAATGTTGGGAATGAAAATGTTGCCTTGGTTGTCTACAGTCACCACATCTGCGAAATTTACCGCTCCCCATAGCCAGATGTTGAGTTTATCGCCCGGTGCGATAGCGTAATTGTCATTTAATCCGTCAGTTCTTTCTGATTCAAAACCACCGATGAATAAATTCGCTGCAAATGGTGGGTTTTCTAGCTTTTCTTGATAAGGGTAAACATCAGCAACCGTCGGCTCGCCAGGAAGAACCAGTCCATTACGCGTTTGAGTACTGTATTGCGATAGGGAAGACGTCGGAGACGTCGCTGAGCTTAGGTTAGATTCACTATTCACTTCCAGTGGTGAAATGCGGGCATTCCCTGTCGCCGACGTACCTGTACTGTTGGAAGCTGAGGCTTGATTGCGTAATTGTTGTAATTGCTCAATCGTTTGTGCGTTGGAAATGGTTGGGAACACTAAACAACTTAGAGTAAGTGATAAAACGAGTGAAAACTTAGTTGCCAGTGACATTATTTGGCACTCCAAACTGTTGATGTAGAGAGCGAGTTTTGTAGCACCCAGCCCTGTGTGACTTTACAAGCGAGTAACTTTTTTTGTGAAGGCGCTGAAAGTTCTGCGCAGGGGTGACCTAAAGCAGAAAAATAACGTTTTGTTACCTGATACATATGACCGTTAATGGTCAGGCTGTTCCCAAGTGTTATCTCATCTTCGGCAAAGACTACAGACGTTGTGGAATGGTTGTTTTCCATTTGCATTGGAACTAAAGAGATTGAGGCCTCGACATCTGGAGGCGTGTATGCACAACCAGTCGAGAAAAGTGTCATCAACAATAGGCACGTAGCTTGTTTTTTCATTAGAAGTTTTCGTCCATGCAGTAAAGCTTTTTGCGCATAATATCATAAGTCTTTTTATTTTTTGGATAGTTTGTCTTTAATTAATTACCCATTCTGTCCAAGTTATAATTAAGATAATCTAGCCGACACCCTAGTAAGTGCACGAATAGTTTACTATTATGGAGTCGTTATAAATTGACGACATCTGTGGTATCTTCATGAACCAAAGGACGAAGTAGTAAAATATGGATCACTTCTTGCTCTGTTTGTGCACATTAACGTGTTTTATTTTTGTCTTCAAAGACTCGGGATGCTAAGCGAATGTTGAGCTATTTGCAGTTTGTGCCACTTTTCACTGCTTTTTTCGTCGCACTCATTCTTCTTGTCGTGATGACGCCATTGGCACATCAATTTGGTCTTGTTGATCAACCCAGTTACCGAAAACGCCATGCGGGTATTGTTCCACTTACCGGCGGTGTCGCTATTTTCGTTGCGGTGTTAGTGGCGAGCGTTCTTACCGATGTTTGGATGAAAAATAACCCCTTATTTTTCACAGCATCAGCGTTTATCGTATTACTTGGTTTGCTAGATGACCGCTTTGACTTGAGCGCAAAAGGTCGTTTGGTATGTCAATTCGGTGTGGCTTCCATTATGGCGTGGAGTGCGCAAAACTACATCACATCGCTCGGAGATATATTCGGCTTTGGTGAGGTTCATCTTGGTTTAATAGGGTACTTCTTTACACTGGTTTGTGTGGTAGGTGTCATTAACGCCATCAATATGATTGATGGTATTGACGGCCTCGCAGGCGGTATGAGTTTAGTCGTATTGAGTAGTGTAGTCGTTTTGCTACTTCACTCAGGAAATGGCTCTGCCATCATGGAGCCTTTAGTGATCGTCGCTGCGATAGTGCCTTTTCTTGCGTTCAATTTAAGCTGGAAGGGGTTTAAGGGCAATAAGATATTCATGGGTGATGCCGGTAGTATGTTTGTTGGCCTAACAATCGTGTGGTTGTTAGTTGATCATACTCAGGGCCCTGTTGCGTCTATGCGTCCAATAACCGCAGTATGGTTAATTGGTTTGCCCTTAATGGATATGGCGGCAATTATGTACAGAAGAGCAAGAAAAGGTCAGTCTGTACTACACCCTGATAGAAAGCATCTTCACAATATTTTTATGCGCGCAGGCCTATCGTCTAAGCAAGCATTATTAGCCATTTTGTTGCTTGGTGCTTGTTATTGCGCAATAGGTATAGTCGGCGAAATATTCCTCATTCCAGAGTGGTTGATGTTTTGGGGTTTCATTGCGTTGCTATTTTGCTACAGCCTAGTTATCCAAAATGTATGGAAACTCATTCGACTCTATAGAAACAAAAGTCGAGTGAGTAATTAAAATCGAATCACTGGTTTTTGTGTATTGATATCTGTTATCTTGTATCGAATAACATAAAAATACATAATTTGGTTGGATCTTGTCTGCTTTTTTTTCTATCGTTCAAAGTCGCTACACAGTCAAAACTGTAGAGGCGATAGTAGGTTGTGCTGTATACGGTAACGATGAACCACTTTGGGTTGAACAAGCCCTTAATAGTGTTTTAAAGCAAACCTATGAAGATTTTCTTCTCGTGGTGGTTATTGATGGTCCTGTGTCTTTTGAAATTCAGGAAATCATTGATGTTAAAGCTCAACTTGACGAGCGAGTAGTAGTGATAGAAAGCAAGATAAATCAAGGTCTTGCTGCTTGTATGAATTTTGTTTTAGACTGGTCTCTCTCACTAAAACCCACCTACTTTTTTCGTATGGACGCGGATGACGTGTCATTGCCGAATCGATTTCAAACACAAATTCAGTTCTTACAGACTCATCCTAATGTGTCAATTTTAGGGACGGCTTTGATTGAAATTAATGAAGAAAATGAAAAGGTAGGTGCTAGAATGATGCCGGTTTCTAATCAACAAATCATTCGTTTACTGCCGCGCAGGTGTACGATCAACCATCCAACTGTCTGTATTCGATATGAGGTGTTTTTGGATGGGTATCGGTACAACCAGCATCTTCGAAACACGCAGGACTATTTTCTGTGGATAGAGTTAGCTCAAGCAGGGTATGTTTTTCGGAATTTGAAAGAGCAACTGCTCATGTTTCGTCGGGTAAATGACTTTTACAAAAGACGAGGCCTGAGTAAGTCAATAAATGAATTTAAAGCAAGATTTGGCGCAATGTTTAAGCTCAAGCGCTTAACCCTGTACAACCTAACTTATGCCATTGCCGTTTTTACCTTAAGATTGTTGCCCTCTAAGTTAGTTAAAATGGCTTATAAGCTTGATCGTCACTTATTAGAAAAGTATTTTAAACATTGAACTTAGCTGCTGTCATCATTACCTACCACCCTGATGAATCACTATTGTCTGAAAATGTCGGTCATTTAGTCGCCGCAGGTATTACTGTTTGTGTTGTCGATAATTCGCCTATGGCAATGACGGGGTCATATCTATCAAAGCCGGACGTGCACTATTTATATCTGAACGGTAATGTGGGTATTGCCCGTGCACAAAATGAAGGGATCCGTTTTTTTCGCCAACGCAATGCTCAACAAATACTGTTACTTGATCAAGATAGCCGTCTATCTTCTTTATTTATCGGTCAACTGATTCAATGTGCGGCGCAGATTGCAAGCGAACGCGACGTAGCTGCAATCGGCCCTTCAATTTTCTGCGGTTTTGAGCAAAAAGTACATGAAAACCGAATTGATGTAACCAAAAAGTGGTCAGACTCGGTTATCTCTGTTCGGCAAATTATCGCATCAGGGATGATTATTAATGTGCGTTGCCTTGATGATGTCGGGTTGAAAGACGAATCACTTTTTATTGATGGCGTTGATCATGAATGGTGTTGGCGAGCTATCCATAAAGGGTATCTCATACTGCGAGATACCGGTTTACAATTGCCCCATCGACAAGGAGAAGGACGACTCAATATCATGGGCTTGACGTTTAAAAAAGGCGTGCCAGTAAGACTTTATTATCAGTTTAGAAATATACTCTTACTCTCAACACGTTCTTACGTCCCGCTCTACTGGAAATGCCGAAACCTAGGCGCTATGCCATTGCGATTTATTGTCAATGCTGTATTGATGCAAGAGAGAAAGGCGCGTATTCGATATATGCTTACGGGGCTTATTCACGGGCTGCGCAGGAAGTCAGGGAAAGTGAACTTTTAGTTAAATATACTAGGGCGATATTGGCAAATTGTGTGTGAAATCGTATTATTGAATCGCTCTTTTTTGGTGCGTTCTTTGCACTCTTTTGGATTTTAAGGCGAGACCTTGCACCTTGAGATGGCGTGCGGGACTGAGTTTATTTAGACAAATTTTTATTTAATATAAATGTATAATAGAAGTCTTTGTAAGAATCACAAAGAGTTAATGTATTTGCGTCTGGATAGGGGCGTTAATTCGACAGATGAAATATCTCGTTGTGACAGCAATGGCTGTTTTTATTGAGTTAGGAACAATGATTGCATTGACGAGACAAGTCGAGGATTATCATAAAAAGGAAACATTATGAGTCAAGTTAGAAAAGCGGTGATCCCGGTTGCCGGATTGGGTACACGTATGCTACCAGCGACTAAGGCGATCCCCAAGGAAATGTTGCCAGTAGTAGACAAACCGTTAATTCAATACGTTGTGCAAGAGTGTGTACAAGCAGGGATTAAAGAAATCATCCTTGTTACACATGCAAGTAAAAACAGTATCGAAAACCACTTTGATACTTCGTTTGAACTAGAAGCAACGTTGGAAAAGCGTGTTAAACGTCAGTTGCTAGAAGAAGTTCAAGCGATATGTCCGAAAGACGTGACCATTATGCACGTGCGTCAGGGTGTGGCGAGCGGTTTGGGTCATGCGATCATGTGTGCACACCCTTTGGTTGGTGATGCACCATTTGCGGTAGTTTTACCCGATGTAATCATTGATGATGCGGCGGCAAATCCCAAAAAAGACAATCTAGCTGAAATGGTGGCGCGCTTTAATACATCGCGTGTTAGTCAGGTTATGGTTGAACAGGTACCACAAGAAGACATCACTAAATTTGGTATTGTTGATTTAGAAGGAGCCGCGATAGCTCCGGGCGAGTCTGCAAAAATGTATCAAATGGTAGAAAAACCGGATTTAGAAGATGCACCTTCCGATTTAGCTGTAGTGGGTCGTTATGTTCTCCCTGAGTCGATTTGGGGACTATTGGAGTTCACTCCACCAGGTGCTGGTGGTGAGATCCAGCTTACCGACGCGATTGCTGCTCTTATGAAGATCGAGCAGGTCGACGCATATTACATGAAAGGCAAGAGTCATGATTGTGGTAGCAAGCTTGGTTATATGAAAGCCAATATAGAATACGCGCTACGCCATCCTACGATTGGTGAAGAATTCAAAGAATTTTTAGCTAGTCTAAATGGCTAATCATGTATTATTGTGAAAAAGGGCTTCTATAGAAGCCCTTTTTTATTGCTTCAAAATAACCGAAGATTCAATTTTACTGACAATGCCTTGTCCAATACCTTTTACGTCTTTGAGTTGCTCCAAAGAAACAAACTTTCCGTGTTTTTTGCGATAGGCGATAATCGCCTGAGCCTTACTTTTGCCGATACCGGGCAGTTGGGTGAGTGTTAGCTCATCAGCGGTATTGAGGTTTATTTTACCTACTAGTCGTGTGTTAACCGTACTCGTTGCCGGTGTTTCAATAACAGCCTCAGCGTTGCTATGTGGTATGTATAGTGCACTAGTGAGCAGGGTCAAAAGTGCGATATAGATAGTTTTCAGTACATTCATCTTTCAGTTCCTTGTATGGGTTGCTTGCTGAGTATTCAGCGATAAAAACTGTAAAGCGTAATGAGGGCACTGACTAGTACAGGAAAAGGACAGTTTTTGAAACAAAAAAGCAGCGCATTTGCGCTGCTTTCAATAAGGTAATGTTATCGATTAAAGACGGTCTAGTAACGCCTGAGTGAACTCTGTGGTGCCATGTTGGCCACCCAAGTCGTGGGTAGTGCGGTCACCTGTTTCAATCACGTCTTTCAGTGCATTGCGAATTTTATCCGCTTTGTCTGCCATACCTAGGTATTCCAGCATTTGTACTGATGCAAGGATAACCGAAGTTGGGTTTGCTAGGTTTTTACCCGCAATATCAGGCGCTGAACCGTGAACAGCTTCGAAAATTGCACAGTCTTGTCCAATGTTGGCGCCTGGTGCCATACCTAATCCGCCAACTAGGCCGGCACAAAGGTCTGACAAAATGTCACCAAATAAGTTGGTGGTAACGATAACGTCGAATTGATGCGGGTTCATCACTAATTGCATACAACAGTTATCTACGATCATTTCCGCAGACTCAATGTCTGGGTAGCGTTCGCCAACTTCACGTGCAACTTTTAGGAATAAACCAGATGTTGATTTAAGAATGTTCGCTTTGTGAACAGCAGTGACTTTCTTACGACCTTCACGACGCGCTAGTTCGTAGGCGAATGTTACGATTTTTTCAGCGCCGTCTCGTGTGATCTTACTCATCGCTTCAGCTTCTGTACCATCTTCAGAGACCACTTGGCCTAGACCAGAATACATGCCCTGCGTATTCTCGCGAACAGTGATGATATCGATATCTTCGTAGCGAGCTTTAGTGCCTTTAAAAGACAGCACTGGGCGAAGGTTAGCGTATAGTTTGAACTGTTTACGCAAACTGACGTTGATAGAGGTAAATCCTTCACCTACTGGCGTAGTCAATGGCCCTTTTAAGGTCACTTTATTTTTTGCGATAAGATCCAAAGTCTCTTGAGGCAATAGCTCACCGTGGTTTTCTAATGCAACTAAACCTGCATCTGCATAATCGTAGGCAAAGTCACATCCTACTTTTTCGAGAATTTGAATCGCAGCGTCAATGATATCTGGGCCAATGCCGTCGCCGCGAATGACTGTAATACGTTGCTGAGTCATTTTGGAAGGATCCTTTTAGTACATGTACTGTAACGTTAGGTTATTATAGCTCGTTAAATTGAGGTGCTAGCTTAGATTGTGATTAAATTTAAGCGCAGTTTGTATGGCGTGGTAGTGAGCTGCACAGAGCTGTAAACCGCCACATTAAACTTTGAAGAAAGTACAGGTATCGACATTATTATGCGTCAACCGGATTACGTGCACCTATGGGCGGAATTGTATATTAATGTGGCCTGCTAAGGTAGTAATACCACAACTATTTAAGCTTTAAGCCAGAAAAATTGCGTCTATTGTCATCATTTCGTTGCAAAATAACCAACAAAGCGGTTAATTTTTCAAAACGTGTTTATTGGACAGTAAAGCTGCTCTGATATTTTGAGTCTTATTGTTCTGCGGAATGAGGACGTGTTGCCTAAGTAACTTTCGCTTTGACTGCAGAACTGTTTCGTTTCAACGCATGGGGCAGTGTTAAAATACCATTCTCTTAGCCATACTAAAGCCTGACCTACAACGCAATAAGCGGTTCTCAACCTTGGTGTAACCTGATGAGGTTGATGACCAAATTGCAGCATAAGTTTGCATATGGGGACGGGTTGCTGCCAAGCTTTTGCCAACTCATAGAGGGTTGCTTTTATTTCTCCTTGGTTCTTATTGTCAAACAGCGAATCAGGGCTGAACAAACGAGTAGGAGAGAGCTTCAGTCTTGTTTGGGTTTTTATTTCGGCAATTGTAAACAACGGTGACATGGCAAAGGTCATCAACAGCGCGCAGGTTTGCGGTGTGACACCTTTTATTTCCATGGCTAATTCACTCGCGATATAACAGCCTAAATGCAATAAATGACGACATTCTTTTTGTAATAGAAAATCGTTTTGCGTTAACCTCTCTGACAACGCAAATTGAGTCAGCATATTGCCGACGCGTTCAAGGCCATACGTCATCAACCCTTGTTTTATGTTCCCCACCGGAAGCTTTAAACGATTGGCTTGAGACGCTGATTTCAGCATAAATTCTTTGAAGGCCGGTTCGTTTTCAAATTCCTCAGCTAGTCGGTTTAGGTCAACATTCGCATTGTTTAGCTGGCTCAAGATTGCGCGTAAACTGGTTGGAAGACGATGAATGGGGTAGGGGGGCTTCGTTTGCCAGTTTCTTGTATTGTCAGTGTCAAAATGCTCAACTTTGTGCAATAAGTTGTGCCATTGTTTTACGCTTAACTGGGTTTTCACCACAACATCCGGTTTTAGTTTGTCGTATAAGCCAGTGTGATGGGTTTCTTCAGTTTGAACGTGAACAAGCGAAGTCGCCGTGTGGGCAATGATACTAACAGGTATTTTGGCAATACTGACGTTACTGCCAATAGGTACGAGTCCCGGAAAGTGGATGAATGCGTCGAGTAATTTCAGATCATGACATGCCAATTTACTGCTGAGATGATGTAATACATTCGCAAAAACCTGGTTTGGGTACTGCTTTATCTGATGGCTGAGGGCTTTGGCAAACCATAGTTTGTGTATTTGCATAGCGCGCCAGCGATGTTTGTTTAACTTTCCTTGGGCCAATGTGACATAAGCTGCTCTTATTAAACCGAGTTGTAACGTTTTTAACGCATAAGCTGTTTTTTTGTGAGCTTCCACTTTCACCTTTGGCAGTGTAGCTAGGTTGCTGTCATAGAGTATAACTGCTGCAATCAAGTGCTTTTTTGAGTGTGCGTTTTCATTGTCGAAATTTAGCAACAGTGTGAATAGAGCAAGGTCTCTAAACACCGCTGAAGCGGTTAAACAAGGCAAATCATGTTTTAAAATAGCAATGGCGCTGAGCCAGTCTGGGTATTCACTCGTAAACGCTATCCATTGCCCACTCAGCGTGAGTGATGATTTAATTCGAGAGGTATAGCTCCCTGTTGAAGATGCAATTTTGCGCAGTGAGTTCGCTATCTGCTCAAGCCATGCTTCGGGCGAAACAGCGGTTTCAGAGAGAGTGGCAGGGGTCATCAAGGGAAATAAACAATGAGCGTAAAACAAAAACGGTAACGCAACGTTACCGCTTAATGATTAACTTCGCAAATAGCTTTGATAGGCGCCATCACCCCAAGCAATCAGTTGCTCATTTTCAAATAATAGTGGCGTACATTCATCTTGTGTTGTTAGGCCATCCGCACGCACGTGTTGGGTGCGATAGAACATCACTTGAATTTCCTTAACACCTTGCATTTTCGCTTCGGTGATATCAGGCGAGCCGAGCAGGGCGAGTACTTCCTCTCGGGTACTACCTAACTTCAGCTTGGTTATTTGTACTTTGTTGTATTCTTCTCTATCCTGCCAATCCATGTTTTCTGGTTTGTCAGGATAAAAACTGATCACCAAAAAAACAAATAACGCGTAGACACATGCGCCCAGCAGAATAAGTCGAATAACCCTATTATTCATCCGTCTATCAATGTAATTTCAACTAAAGTATCAGTTTACCTGAAAATGGTGTCGATGGAATAGTGTTCACGCCAATCAATGTTGGAAAAATTACTTCAAAATGTGTCATTGTTGTATTTCATAACACGGAATGTACTCGCTTCCGGGAAGTTTCATACGTTGTTGTTTCGCAAACGATTCTAGTAATCCGTCAATTCTGGCCATGAGGTTTTTTTCGCCATTGAGCTGAAATGGGCCGCGCTCTCGAATTTGTTTCACCCCTTCTGCTTTCACGTTTCCAGCGACAATACCTGAGAATGCTTTTCTCAGGTTTACGGCTAAGTCGGCTAGTGGCTGTTCGAGGTGTAAGTTTAATTCGGCCATCGAGGCATGGGTCGGCTCAAACGGGTGCTGAAACGCTTCGTCTACTTTTAGCGACCAATTAAAACTGAACGCGTCACCCATTGCTCTTCGGAATTGTTCTACTTTTTGCATCCCACGGGTGAGCGTAGTCGCCACTTCAACGGGATCATCAATAATAATCTGGTATTTCTCTTGAGCGGTTTGTCCTAACGTAGCACCAATAAAATCATCAATGGCCTCGAAGTAACTTTCTGAGCCAGCTGGGCCGGTCAATATAAGTGGAAATGGCTGTTGTGCGTTTCGCTCATTGGTGAGTATACCCAAAATATACAATAACTCTTCTGCGGTACCCACGCCTCCCGGGAAGATAACAATAGCATGGCCAAATCGAACGAACGCTTCTAAGCGTTTTTCAATATCAGGCATGATTATTAACTCATTCACAATCGCGTTAGGGGGTTCAGCAGCAATGATACTTGGCTCAGAAATGCCGATATATCGGCCGTTGTTGATACGTTGTTTCGCGTGACCAATGGTTGCACCTTTCATAGGCCCTTTCATTGCACCTGGGCCACAACCAGTACAAATATTCATTTGTCGTAGACCGAGTTGGTATCCCACCTCTTTGGTGTATTTGTATTCTTTTTGATTAATAGAGTGTCCGCCCCAGCAAACGACAGTATTGAGTTCGTCATTACCTTCCAGCGCTTGAGCGTGACGCAACATATCAAAAACCATGTCGGTAATTTGTGCGCTGTCGGCCGGCGCTTTTTGATGGGTAAAGGCGTACTTGTTGCCCATAAAAAGCATATCTCTTAATACCGCAAAGATATGCTCATGAACTCCTCTAATTAACTTTTCGTCTACGAACGCCACTTCTGGAGGGTTTATTAATTCGACCTTTACCCCTCGCTCTCTGCGAATAAGCCGGATATCAAAATCTTTGTAGGGGGAAAATAGGGTTTCGTAGTTGTCTTCATCCACACCGCTATTGAGTACCGCTAGCGCACAATTTCTAAATAAGGTGTACAACTCGCTGTTCGTAGTATCTTGGAGTTTTGTTACCTCAACTTGAGAAAGCTGGCTCATCCAACCTAAAGGATTCAACTGCACCTTTTTCATGATGGCTCCTCATATTGCTTATTTTGCGGTTACACAATTACGTCCCGCATTTTTTGCATCATATAAGTAGTTATCGGCCCGTTCGAACGCTTTTTCAAGTTCTTCTTGTTGCTGGCACTGAGTCGCACCGATGGATACTGTGACAGTGACGCGTTCTTGTTTAAACTTAAATGGGAGTTTAGACAAAGACTCTCTAATGGTATCTAACCGACTTTCAATGGCCGTTAGCGCACTATTTGGGAACAGGATGACAAACTCTTCTCCGCCCCAACGCGCAATAAATTCACTTTGTTCTAATTGATCTTTTAGATGTCGAGCAATGACCTGTAATGTCTTGTCGCCCGCGGCATGCCCATATTGGTCATTGATGCGTTTAAAGTGATCAACATCCACCAATGCAATACTCAGAGGTGTTCCTTTCGTTTGGCTTTGTTGCCATTCTTTTGCTGAGCGCTCGTTGTAGGCCATTCTATTCGGCACCTTGGTTAAGGGGTCGGTATAAATAGACATGCGCTGCTGTTTAAGCTTTTTGCGATAGAAATGGGTTTGTTTTTGTAAACTGACTAACTGAGATTGCATACTGGTTAATAAACTCATTAACCCAGCTTGTTCCGCTTTCTCTGCTATTTCTCTCTCGTCTAGCGTACTATTCATTTTTTCTAAATGTGATTGCGCTTGGTTTTTTAATGTTTCGAGAGATTCACTTTGATTAACCGCTTCACCAATTGTATCAATTGCGCTTTTTAGTTGTTTGCGTGTGGCTTTTTGCGCTTCAAAACTTTGTTCAGACATATCGATGGAATCATTAACGTTCTGTTCTAACAGGCTTAATGATTGTTCAAGGTGCTGAATAACTCGGCCAGTCGCGGTTGCTTCCGTCATGGAGTCTTTAACCATGAGGCGGATCACAACGAGGCAAGAGTGCAATAATTCGGCATCGTTAAGCCCCATCGCTATGCGCTCACGCAACGAGGCAATATTGGCATCTTCTGGGTTACTGATTGAATAAGTTTCGACTAACTGACTTAGTTCATCGAGGATCGTTTGTCGTAATTTTTTCGTTTCTGGATCACTCGAAAAAGCGGCAGTGATATTTTCTTCTTCGTTGTCTAGTGGCGAGTAAAGGGCACTTTTTTGCAGTTCATAGGTACGTAACAACAACGAGTAAAGCGATATTGTTGAAGACACTGGCTGATTGAGAGAGATAAGTAAATCTGTTGCATCTTTGCACCAATCGGGCTGTAGCCCCTCAATTTTTTGTAATTCTTTGATGTCCTCTTGCATCTGTTGTGTTTGCGATGAGGTGATTTTTTTCAACGTGTTTTGATTGGTCATCAAAAGCTTGGATACTTTTGACATACTGACAGTCGCGAGTGTGAAGTTTGGGTTACCGGCTAAATGACTGCGTAACACCTGCAACTCTTTGTCGATATCACCGTCAATGCCTTCGTAAAAGCTCGACAAACGAGTAATGAACTGAGCAAGTTCACTGCTGTGCTTCTTTAATGCTTGGATTTGTTTGGAATCCATTTTATCCCTTATTCAAGCTTAGGCGCTGATTCATCGGTTCCAGCGCCTCATGACCCATCTACTGTCTAGCTAGACGTGCGTTATTGAATGTGTGTGTGTAGTTGGTACGAAGTGGGTTGATATCCAATCCCCCTCTTCTTGTGTAACGAGCATAAACCGAAAGTCGCTCTGGTTTACAGTACTGCATAATATCGCAGTATATCCGCTCTACACATTGCTCGTGAAACTCATTGTGTTGTCTAAAAGAGATAATGTACGCGAGTAATTGCTCATGAACAATGCGATTTCCTTTATACCTTATTTGTAAACTTGCCCAGTCGGGTTGATGCGTAATCAAGCAATTCGATTTAAGTAAATGACTGATGAGGGTTTCTTCCACTTGTTCATCGTCGGTGCGTAACAAGGAAGCATCAGGTTGGTATGAGTTGATCTCAATATCCAAATCATCGATGACTTCTCCTTCCCACTCTTCCATTGTTAATTGAGCAAACTCGTGGGGTTGATAGACATTCACCTCCACAGTTGCCCCGGCACATTCGGATAGATCCCGTGTGAGCGCATCTTTTACGTCATCTACGTGGGCAAAATGGGTTTGGTTAAAACTATTCAGATAAAGCTTAAACGACTTAGACTCAATCAGGTTGGGAGAGTGAATAGGGATGCGACATTGTAAAACACCAACACAGGGTTTTCCTTTTGTATTAAGCCATGACAATTCATAACCGTTCCAGATATCTATTCCGTCAAATGGCAGGGCATCTCCTAGTGCTAAGGTATCTCGACTTAGCGATCTAGGTACCCCTTGTAGCAAATCGGGGGTGTAGGTTTCGATGTAGCTAACGGTTTTACCCAACGTTAAGTTGTCGGGGATAGTAAAGGTTGTTGCGTGGCTGGTATTTTTCATATGAATATTTTAAATGAACATCAAATAAGTGATTCAGACGAAATAAGAATTTCGGTGCTCCCAACGAAAAAAACGATAACAGTACAAACAGCGTTGATTTGGGGAGTGAATCGTGTTTGTCTACCCATATTGTAACGCATATGACCATAAAACATGGAAAATAATATTCAAGATTCTCTCGACGCGTTTATTCGTCGCTACCTCGCTGCTTATGATGATGCACAAAAAACATTAAAAATAGAGTATGACGCGAGTTGGCCATCGCCGTGTTATCAGTCTGAAGCACAAGATGGTGAATGGGTTAATTGGCGCCCTGTGAAGCAGTCTTCGCCATTGTCTTTTCAAAATATTGAAGATGCATTGTCGCTTAAATTAGATAAACAATACTGTGAGTTTTTCTCTCGCTATTGGAGTGAGCCGCTTAATGCCAAAGCAGAAGACGGGCTATGCCAGCTATTGCAGGTGTGGAATCAGGATGATGCGGAGCGATTACAAGAAAATATCATTGGTCATGTATTGATGAAGCACCGGTTAAAACAAACGCCGACGCTGTTTTTTGGATTAACTGATGCCGAAGACGTTATTCTTTGTGTAAACAATGACACGGGAGAAGTCGTCGTTGAACACGTAGGGAAGGAGCCAAGTCGTATACTAGCAAAGGATCTCAGTACATTTTTGTCGGGCCTGACCCCTGCTATTGTAGAGTAATTGGCTGACTCATAGCCCGGCTTTTGCCAGTCGGGCTTCAAGTGTAGCGACCGCATTTTCGAGTGCTATTACGCGCTTTTCTAACGCCAGTGTTGTAACTGGTTTGGGCTCTGGTTTTTCATCGGAAGATGGTAAGCCTTGACTGTTATTGAAATAACGTATGGCAGAGATAGCCTCTGAGACCGACACCTTACCCGGCGCTTTTGCTCTTAATAGACCTACACTCGGTGTTTTTCCTTCTGATGCCAGCACTCGGCATATTGCAACTAGGTCTTGAATCGCTAACTCTTTTTTCATATTTGCCTTTTTGCTTATCTGGTAGTGAAAAACACCACTTTATAGCAAAATTAGTTAAAGGTAGAGAGGTGTTTTTTATCCATTTGTTATTAACTAGTTGAATATTATGAGTTTTTAAACATTGGTCTTGAATTTGTATAGTAAACAGCAAAAGTCAAAACAGAAAGCGACTGTCATTGCATAAGTCTTGTATTGCAGATAGTCGCTCGATTCTTATTTTAAAAAGGAAGAACAATGAAGCGATTCGCACTTATCTTGGCCTTAAGCGCACCTTTGGCACTCTCTGGCTGTGTTATTTCTGTCGGCGGTGATGATTCAGATGGCGGTTATAGCACGAGCGCAAATTGGGAGAAACGTGAGTACAACAATCGTAAGCACATCTCAAATCTAGAGAACAATACACACTTTGAAGATGTTGTGAGAAAGATGGGGGTGGCTGACTTTACCGAAATGTACAAAAAAGATGATGGTACATACAGAGTGCTCTTCTATCGTACGCAGCGTGCAATGGACGATGGCGTCACCACCAAAGAAGAGTGTACTCCACTCGTGTTTAAGAATGACCGTTTAATTGGATGGGGCGATACTGCTTACGAATTGATGTAAGCCGTGTCATAACAATGTCGTGCGAGCCTTTCAAAGGCCTCGCACCCATTACTCAATTAGTTACTGTCATCCCAGGCTTTTAAACGCGACTGTGCCGTGTTCATTTCTTCGATAAGTTCAATTAGCTCTGGATGCTTTTTGGCCAGTGCCTCTATATAGGCAAAGTGTTCTCGCTGAGTGCGCTTGTTAGCCATCGCCACTTCTTTCATCGTCGGTGTAGAATTTCCAAAAGCAAGGGCATCTTGGGTGGCTTCGGCCATGCTATCTAAAATGTATCTTGGGTAACATATTTGTCGTTTTAAGCGTGACCCAACATAGGCTTCTCGACGACAACTTACCTTAAAGCGTTCATCTTCAGCCAATTCGTTAAATCGTTCGAAAAAGTTAAGCTCGGCTATGTTGACTTGTTTTTTAAGGTCAATGCGAGTTTCGAACTTGCGACCCCGCACTTCTACTACCTCTGTGTCTTCTTTCTCTAAGATCGCTTTCATTTCTGAAGGCGTTAACTCATCCTCTTTTTCTTGAGCAAATACAATCGAGGGGGTCAGTAACAACAGCGAAACCAATATGAGTATTATGTCTTTGTATAATCGTTTTAAGTTTAAAGAACGTGGGGCCATGATCATTCCGTTATCATTGCTTAGGGCATAAACCTTGTTAAAACAAAGACCTCTGTTGATACTACATTCAGAAGCTTTAGGTTCTTAAAACACGCTTTTGGCAAGTCTGTAGTTTGAGTTAATGATAAATAAAAACATTAACACCGTCGCTGCTTGTAGACAACTGGGCGATATCTGCAGCGTAGTTCACTCACTTTGTTCACTTATTAAAGGCAACCTCATATTGGGCCAAACCCGCAGGTGCGTGTAACGCCACAGCGTGAATGTAAGCTTTTGTAAGTTTTTTTGTAGGAGATCGCTTACATAGTTTGTAAGTGAATTCGTTTTGTGATGCAGGCCTTTCTCTATACTAAAGTTGTAATCCAATGAAATTTATAGAGAAAAATTGTAATGTTAGAAAAATGTTTATACCAAAGTTTTAAATTTCTCCAAATTGACACATTCCTCCGAGTGAAATGACGTACTATTTATTTCGTCACAAGGATATACGACGAGTCAGGAAGACAGTCGAGATTTTAGGACACCGCATCGCGGTCTGTGCTTTGGAAAGCGCATCAAGGACGAAAGGGATACAACCAGGATGGTTGCATGGAAGATGCTGCATGATGTAGCAAAGGGACCCTCAGGGACTAGAGGAGATGCTTTAGGACAAAGCGTTTAATGGACAGGATAGGCAAGGCTGCCGCAGGGATGGTTCGCAAAGGATTTGCGTTAAGGACAACCTCAGGACGAGGATTACTGTACTAAGGATGTGCAGTGTACATAGGATTAAAGGAAAGGGAACAAGCTCAGGAAGAGCTACTCGCTTCGGATGGCGAGTGAAAGGACAGGGTTAATGGATATCGCACCTAGGAAGGTGTGGAAGCAATGGAACGCTGAGACGGAGACTCAAAATTCAAAAAGCGGCTGAATGCCGCTTTTTTTCGTTGTGATGCACAACGCCAACCACTTCATAAGTTACTAACTTATACCTTCGTATATTTCTTGCCGTCAGTTTCTTTACCGAACGCTGCTGTCGACAGCGACTTTTCTGGTTTCTATTCGATGCGATAATTTACTAAAGATTTACCTAGTTAGTAGGTTCTTTGTGTAGGAAAAATGGAATCTTCTTGTAAGAAATTGCTTACAAAGCGTGTAGGAAAAGTCGTTTTGTTATGACAGTGAGATACTATACTAAAGTTGTAACTCAATGAATTTCTGTATTTTTATTTCATGTTCTACTTAGTTGCTTATACGAAAGGATAAAAAAATCGAAATTAAGCAGCATCCCCCTCGTCGAAGGGAGTACTATTAATCCTGTCACAAGGAAACACGACGAGTCATGAAGACTCACAATGGAAAGGAACCCAAGGATAGGGAGGCGTTAAAAGGAATAACGTCAAAGGATGATAGGAACGGCTAGGGTAAGCCAACAAGGATAGGGTAACAGGATGTTACGAGAGGAACTTCATTGATGAAGGCGCGTTAACGATTAACGCTTAGGAAGGAAAATTACAGGACGTAACACGGAAGGTGCAATTGGATTGCAAAAGGACAACTCTCTGGATGAGAGAATGCTGCACTTGGATAGGCGGTAATAAAAGGAATTAAGGAAAGGGACAAGCTCTGGAAGAGCAACTCGCCGAGGACGGTGAGAATGGACTAAGGAAACGTGTCAAGGATGCACGGCTGCAATGGAACGCAGACATGGACAATTTGATGAGAAAGAGCGGCGAGTAGGCCGCTTTTTTTTGTTGTTAATTTTGTGTTTCGCGCAATAGGCTAGTGCACTCGAAACGGCGGCGTATAAGTGCTGATCACTTTGCTGCCAATCATATCAATCACACCAACGTATTGATCTTCACCCGTTGAAGAAAATTCAAATTGAAACTGACTCTTCCAATCCAATTTACCTTTTGACACTCCAATTCGTGTTTTCAGGCGTGCTACGCTGATCAATTGAAGGCCTTGGCCATCGCAATATTGTTGTAAATAGTCATTGGCTCGCTCCGAAAAACTTCTGATCCGCCAGAATTGGAACATCGCCACGCCCACTACCAACAACAACACAATATCGAATAGTGTCATGATGGCTTCACCGTTTGAAACAAATAGCCAATGGCTTTGGCTAACTGTTCACTTCGGGCAGGTGAACGCAGCATACCTAATACATGCGGACGTAGGCTGGGAATCTGCACTAAATCACTAAAAAAGCCAGTAAACAATTCACCTTTGTGAAGCCCTTTTTCATCGGCTTTGGCTGCGTGTTCAAAAAATTGCAGTAGCAAGGCAGGAGATAATTGCGTGTAATGACGACCACTGATTACACTTAAGGTACTCATATCTAACGCGTCGTGCTGAGTAAATATTTCTGCCGTCATCCCTTGCAGGTTTAAACGTGCTTGTTTTGATGTGAGCGCACGCAAGAGGTTTAAATCGAGTCGTGTCGGATCGTCAGGGGTCATAGTGCTGTTTAACTGAGCCAAGAGAAATTGTTCTAAAGATGGAGTCAGTTCGATATTTTCCATTCCTTGAAGCAAAGGCGCGACCACTTCTGGTGGGTAAAAGTGGTAATTATCTTCGATGACCTTGGCGAGGTTAGCGTCATCAAGTGTTGAAGCTACATCGACGATACCCTGATAACTCACTTGCTTCCAATCAATTAATGCTGGCGCTTTGAGGTAAGCAAGTGCTTGCTTTTTGTCATTGGTTTCGGGTTTTCCAAGAGCCTGACGACTCAATACGGAAAACTGGGCCATCTGCATTTGACTTGGTTTAAAACTGTAAGGGTTATCGGGAAGCTCTGGACCCCCATTAGCTTCTGAGCTGGCGGCGAGCGCTTCTACTACAATTTGAAGAAAGTGGTTTCTCGATGCTGCGATAACTTTGCCTTGTTCATCAAGAGGCAACTTAACAAACCAAATGTAATGTTGTTGGGCGCTATTACCATGCCAGAACAAAATACCAAACCATGCGTGTTGTTGCCGTGGGCGCGGCGGGAGTATTTTACCGTTTTCCATATCGAGAAAATCTTGTGCTGACACAGGGTAAATCCCTCTTGCCATATCAAAAATGCGGAAGTCAGTGCCGGCGTGAAGTAAAAATTCGCTAATGGAGTCGATTGTGTCTGCGCTCATGGTCAATCTATAGGTATAATGCTGGGCTTTCGCCGATAATCTGGTTTCTGGCGCGTATTGTAACAGCCAAAACCCGTAAATGTGTATTTGATGACAAACTCTTCTCACGCTTTAGTGTTAATACAATTAGACGTACTTACCGCAGTACTTGAACAACAAGGGCTGTGGTCTACTAGGCCGCCCACTCCAGAGGCTTTGGCCAGTCAGCAGCCGTTCGCTTGCGATACATTGCGTTTTGAGCAATGGTTGCAGTTTATATTTGTTCCACGTATGCAAGCTTTGATTGAGGCTGGCAGCCCTTTACCACGCCATATGCAGGTTGCGCCAATGGCAGAAGAGACGTTGCCGAGTTATCCAGAAGTGATTGCTATTCTACACAAGCTTGATAATGCGGTGCGCCAGTGATGACAGCTCTTCCCTTTAGCGATAATGAAAGTCAAGACCAGGCCCTATCGATTCTTTATCGGGACGAGGCGCTGGTAGCAGTGTTTAAACCCGCAGATTTATTAGTGCATCGTAGTCCAATAGACAAACATGAAACCCGATTTGCACTGCAAATGGTACGCAACCAAATTGGCCAACATGTTTACCCGATTCATCGCTTAGATCGTCCAACCTCTGGCGTGTTGTTGTTCGCACTTTCACCTGAAATCGCAGCGGCGATGGGGAAACAATGGGAACAAAAACGCGTTGCGAAGCGCTATCTGGCGATTGTACGGGGTTTGGTTCACGGTACGGGGTTTATTGACTATGCGCTAAAATACAAATGGGACAAATACGCTGACGCCGACCGTACCAAACAGGTACCACCGCAAGACGCGGTGTCGGAGTATCGCGCAATTTGCCACTATGAGTTACCGTGGGAAAATCGTCGTCATAGTACTTCAAGGTTTACTTTAGTCGAAATGGACCCCATAACTGGGCGTAAGCATCAATTAAGGCGGCATATGGTACACATTCGCCACCCAATTATTGGTGACACTACACATGGTGATGGTACGCAAAATAAGAATTTACGTGACAAAGCAGGCTACCGTCAGCTTGGTTTGTGTTGTGTCGAGATGGGATTAACACATCCTGTCACGGGCAAATGGTTAACGATTACGGCTCCTCTCGATGCGTCAACCCAAGCGCTATTAACGAGTTGGGAGCCATACAAAATAGATATTAATAAGAGGTGAATAATGGCGACAGTGCACATTATAGTAGGTTCGGTATATGGCAATGCTCAGCACGTGGGCGAAGAAGCAGAGAGTTATCTTGCTGAGCAAGGTGTTGACTGTACCTTGTTTACTGATCCAGAAGTCAGTGATTTTGTTGACGCTGATGCGCTACTGGTAATTTCATCAACAACGGGGCAGGGCGATGTTCCACCAAATTTAGAGTTGGTAATTGATGAATTGCGTACTCAGTTTCCTTTGCTCAATCAAAAGCCATTTGCGGTAGCAGCATTGGGTGACAGCAGTTACGGTGATTCTTTCTGCGGTGCGGGGAAGCAAATTTTTGAATTACTCAACGAGCTACAAGGCAAAGCCGTTAGCGAACTTTTGGAAGTAGACGCATTAGAAACTTTTGAACCAGAGAAAGACGTGGTCGAATGGGTTAAGGGTATTCAAGCTAGCCTAACATCCTAAGCAAAATACGAATTAAAAAAGCCGCTGGGGATAAATATCACCCAGCGGCTTTTTTGTTTTAACGCCCCCAAAAAACGTCGGGCGTTAATTCACTGTATTATTCAGCGCCACGCAATAAAGCGTTGATACCCACTTTGGCACGAGTTTTCGCGTCAACACGCTTAACAATAATTGCAGCATATAGGCTGTATTTGCCATCGGCACTTGGTAGGTTTCCAGGTACAACAACCGCACCGGCAGGTACGCGGCCATAGAATACTTCACCCGTTTCACGATCGTAAATACGCGTGCTTTGACCAATGTAAACACCCATTGAAATTACAGCGCCTTCTTCTACGATAACGCCTTCAACGATCTCTGAGCGCGCACCAATAAAGCAATTGTCTTCAATGATAGTCGGGTTCGCTTGTAGCGGCTCAAGTACACCGCCAATACCAACACCACCAGAGAGGTGTACGTTTTTACCAATTTGTGCACACGAGCCAACAGTTGCCCATGTATCGACCATTGTGCCTTCGCCTACATAGGCACCAATATTAGTGTAAGACGGCATTAATACGGCGTTTTTACCGACATAAACACCAGTACGAACGGTTGCTGGTGGTACTACACGTACGCCTTCAGCTGCAAATTGATCTTCTGTGTAATCAGTATATTTTAGCGGCACCTTATCGAAAAAGCGGCTTTCCGCACCGTCGATCACTTCGTTGTTGTGAAGGCGGAAAAATAAAAGCACGGCTTTTTTCAGCCATTGGTGTACAACCCATTCACCGTCAATTTTTTCTGCTACGCGTGCTTTGCCAGAGTTAAGTAGGTCAACAGCGTCCGCTACGGCTTGTCGAACTTCAGCGGGTGCCGCAGAAGGAGAAATATTGTCGCGGTCTTCAAAGGCCGCTTCGATAATGGCTTTTAAATCGTTCATGGTATGTGTATATCTTCGAGTTGATTAAGTTTAAGTAAAATTTGTTTCTTTAAAGCAACTTGCTGTTCGTGGGTCAAGGCTTTCCCTTCAGCGTTGCTAACAATAAATACGTCTTCGGCTCGCTCGCCAATAGTCGCAATCTTGGCCAGTTTTAGGGTGAGATTACAATCGACAAATGCGTGACCAACTTTCGCTAAAATGCCGGGGGCATCCAGCGCCTCAAGCTCGACGAGGGTAGAGTCTTCTTGAGATTGATAAAAGCGTACTTTAACCGGTACGTCTAGTTGCTTGTGCTGTCGAGACAGCTTGCGGTTATTACTGTGAGACCGGCCGGGCTTCGACATTTGGTCAATAATAGCTTGTTCAATGCTCGCTATGCGAGAATCAGATGATAAACGTTCGCCGTCGCTTTCAAGTACCAATAAACTGTCAAATACATAACCGTCTTTTGTCACTGCGATATGGGCGTCGCGAATTGTACAATTACGACTGTCCAAAATGGAAGCAACTTGGGCAAATAAAGCTGGGCGGTCTTCACCGTATATCAATATTTCAGTGCCACCTTTAGCTATATTTTCATTGGTTTTCACCAACAGTTTGGCCTCTTCATTTAACGACCCATTCATAATAACGCGGGTGTGCCAGGCGATTTGCTCAGGTTTGAAACGCGCAAAATAGTCATCGTCGAACCGTTGCCATAATTCAGCATCTATGTCGCTTTGGGCTAATTCGGTATTGGCTAACAAAGCTTTGGCTTTTCGCTTGTGATCAAGTACGCGCTCTTGCATTGTTACATCGCACTGCAAGCCGTTGTCCAATGCTTTTTGCGTCATCAAGTATAGCTCACGCAGCAGAGACGCTTTCCAATCGTTCCATAGGTTATCATTAGTTGCCCGAATATCTGCGAGCGTCAATGCATACAGCATATTTAAGTGAGTGTGGCTTCTCACCGCTGTGGCAAAATCATTGATCACGTCAGGGTCATAAATATCGCGGCGTTGAGCAACTACCGACATCAATAAGTGGTTTTCAACCAGCCAGCTTATTAAGGCGCCGTCTTGAGGTTCAATATTGTGTAATTGACAAAAATCGAGTACATCTTTAGCCCCTAGCTCTGAGTGATCGCCATTACGACCTTTGGCGATGTCGTGGAAAATTGCCGTAATGTATAGGAGTTCGGGTTTGTCCAAATTACGGACAATCTTGTGGCAACGGGGAAAAGCTTGGTTCTCGGCATGGAAATACTGGTTAACATGCTTGACTAAGCGGTGTGTGTGCTCGTCTACCGAATAGGCGTGGAATAAGTCAAATTGCATCATGCCTACGATGTGATCCCACTGGGGTAAGTACGACTGTAAAATGCCGTACTGGTGCATGATGTCCCACGCAAAATCGAAAAAGTGCGGGTGTTTGAACAGCGTAATAATGCGTTCACGGCAACCCGGACGGTTGACGTAATACTCAGGTTGAAATGCGCGTCTAGCATTGCGTAAATGGCGAATACAATTGGTTTCAAGCCCTTTAATTTCGCGGGTATCTGCTATTAGATGTAAAAAGTCGAAAATGTCTTCTGGGCTAGAAAATACGTGGTTGTGCGTTGGCGCGATAAGCCCATCGTGTAATTCAAAATCGGCGTTGATGACGACTGATTTCTGTACAGTTTGATTCAACATATCGTGCTTGAATCGCTGTAACAGCATTTGATTCAATTCTGAGACGCGGCGCACAATTCTGAAAAACGCTTTCATCATACGTTCGACCGACGCTTTGCCTTCTTCTCCATAGCCCAAGCGTTTGGCAACGTCAGGTTGATAATCAAATAGAAGGCGATTCTCAGAGCGGCCAGCAGTGAGGTGTAACGCGAAGCGCATGCGCCATAAGTGCATACGACACTCAACTAACTCTTTGTGTTCTTCAGCGGTAAAATAGCCGTGGCCGACCAAATTAATACCGTCGTATTCTCGGAAGTGTTTTTTGGCTACCCATCCAATCGACTGAATATCGCGAAGACATCCTGGGTTTTCTTTAACGTTGGGTTCCAAATTATATGAGGTGCCATTGAATTTGGCATGGCGAGCAAGTTGTTCTTCGTATTTAGCGCTAAAAAACGCTTTGCTTGACCAAGTACTTTTCCCGTTAACCTCGTCCCACATTTTATCGAAGACTAACGTATTGCCGGTGAGTAAACGGCTTTCAACCAAGTTAGTGGCAATAGAAATATCTTCTTTTGCGAGCTTAACGGTTTCTTTAATGGTGCGTACCGATTGACCTACGTCTAGGCGGATATCCCAAAGTAGGGTAATAAACGCACCTATTTTTTCTTTGACGTCGGATTTTGGTGAACGTTTACTGACTATGAGAAGGTCGATATCTGAATAGGGCTGTAAATGGCCTCGGCCATATCCGCCTACGGCGCATAAAGCGAGATCGTCTACTTGATCGAGGCCAATTAACTGCCACAGTCGAACGAGCAAGCCATCAATAAATTTGGCTCGGCCGGTAACTAGCTTGTCTATGGGTTCTTTTTCGAAGGAAGATTCAAGCCAACTATAACTGTCCTGAACACAAGCGCGAATGGCCGCAAGATTATCGATAGAGTGCAGTTGTTCAATTCGATCAAAGAGTAACTGTAGATTCAAAATGCGCCTTTATATTTACATCCAATAAATAGCCGAGCGCACCATACCATGATTCTGACGTTGAGCGCACTAGGTGATTGCGCATAGATTCATACGAAAAATGAATAGCTATTCCATTAATGGAATCAAACGTTTCAGAATACTCATAAGGAGCATGTCTAAACTGCTAGTGGTTACTAGCAGTTTAGTGGGATTAGCAATACTTGTGGCGCTGCTGACTAGCTGTGGCGAATGATGCGATCAATTTGCTCTTCATCACGCAAAGTCAGAATTTCTACGCCGTCGTCCGTGACCAGTAATGTGTGCTCCCATTGTGCACTCAAGCTACGGTCTTTAGTTACCACTGTCCATTGGTCGGGTAGAATTTTTGAATAACGTTTTCCGGCATTTACCATTGGTTCGATGGTTAAGCACATCCCAGGAAGGAGTTCATCACCTGTGCCGGGTCGACCATAATGTACCACTTGCGGTTCTTCATGGAAACTCGCCCCGATACCATGCCCACAAAACTCTCTCACAATTGAATAGTTATGCGACTCAGCGTGTTGTTGGCATATATGGCCGATATCTCCCAAACGCACACCGGGCTTCACTATTTCAATGGCTTTGTACAAGCATTCTTGCGTAACGCGCATTAAACGCTCGGCCAAAATACTCGGTTTGCCTACCACAAACATTTTTGAGGTGTCGCCGTGGTAACCGTCTTTAATTACGGTCACATCAATGTTTAACACATCGCCATCTTTGAGCTTCTTGTCGCCAGGTATACCGTGACAAATCACGTGGTTTACAGAAGTACAAATAGACTTTGGAAAAGGCGGATGACCGTAATTCAATGGCGCAGGAATGGCGCCCTGAACATTCACTATATAATCGTGGCAAAGTGTATTGAGTTCATCGGTAGTAACGCCTTTCTTGACGTGTTCACCAATCATTACCAACACATCACTGGCGAGCTTGCCAGCAATGCGCATTTTTTCGATTTCTTCCGCAGTCTTTATAATTGCAGCCACTGCTACCCTCTTTCTATTTTCTGGAGGCAATCAACACAATCGCCCCCATGGTTTACTGTCGATAATGCTTCTTTATGGATATATGGTAGCGAATACGGCGCTTTCTGTATAGCTTAGCAGTGGTAATGAATGGTTTTTAGCCCTGTGTATCTAGGCCAATAAAACGCTAAAAACTTGAGTCTGTGTTGTAGTCATGGTATAAAGCGCGCGCAAATTCCAAACCCCTAGTTTTTCTAGATGTGAAACAGGGTGCAGGAAACTTGTAAAACTTTAATTTAAACACACACATATACCGACACTTGCTTATCGGGGTGTCTGCTGAAAAGCGGATCGATACAAGGGGTATATGGAGGCCTAACCCCATTTAGAGGAAAATATCATGGCTAACGTATCTATGCGTGACATGCTGAAAGCCGGCGTGCACTTTGGTCACCAAACTCGTTACTGGAACCCAAAAATGAAGCCTTTCATCTTTGGCGCTCGTAACAAAGTTCATATCATCAACCTAGAAAAAACGGTTCCTTTGTTCAACGACGCGTTGAACTACCTTTCTGGCGTTGCTTCTAAAAAAGGCAAAGTACTTTTCGTAGGTACTAAGCGCGCAGCTGGCGAAGCTGTTAAAGAAGCAGCACAAAAGTGTGACCAGTTCTACGTAAACAAGCGTTGGTTAGGTGGTATGTTGACTAACTGGAAAACAGTTCGTCAGTCAATCAAACGTTTGAAAGAGCTTGAGCAACAGAGCCAAGACGGTACTTTTGAGAAGTTGACCAAAAAAGAAGCATTGATGCTTCAACGCGAAATGGACAAGCTTGAAAACAGCTTGGGTGGTATCAAAGACATGGGCGGTTTGCCTGATGCAATCTTCGTAATCGACGCTGATCACGAGCACATTGCAGTAACTGAAGCACGTAACTTGGGTATTCCTGTAGTTGCTGTTGTTGATACTAACTCAAACCCAGATGGTGTTGATTACATCATCCCAGGTAACGACGATGCGATCCGTGCGATCCAGTTGTACTTGAACGCTGCAGCAGACTCTATCAACTCAGGTCGCGAAAGCAACCTTGAAGTGCAAGCTGAGCAAGACGATTTCGTAGAAGCGGCTGAGTAATTATTAGCCCAAGGCAGATGTCATCTATCTGCCTTAAATTATTTGCAGAATATGTAGTAAGGGGCAAATTGCCCCTTTTACCTATTACTATCTATTTACTTGCTGAGGAATTGAAAAATGGCAGTGACTGCAGCACTAGTTAAAGAATTGCGCGAGCGTACTGGCGCAGGCATGTTGGATTGTAAAAAAGCGTTGGTTGAAACTGATGGTGACATCGAGCTAGCGATTGAAAACATGCGTAAATCAGGCCAAGCGAAAGCCGCTAAAAAAGCGGGTCGTATCGCGGCTGAAGGTGTAATCCTTACTAAAGTTGACGCTGGTAAAGCGACAATGATCGAATTGAACAGTGAAACTGACTTCGTTGCTCGTGACGAAGGTTTCCTAGCATTCGGTAGCAAACTTATTGACGTTGCTGCTGCAAACAGCATCAACGACATCGAAACACTAAACGCAGCTGAAGTTGAAGGCGGCGTAGTGAGCGACGTGCGTGATGCATTGGTTGCTAAAATCGGTGAAAACATTTCTCCACGTCGTGTTGTAACTGTTGAAGGTGACAACCTTGGCGCATACGTACACGGTGGCCGTATTGGTGTTATCGCTATCCTTAACGGTGGCGACGAAGATCTAGCAAAAGACATCGCTATGCACGTTGCTGCAGCTAGCCCACAATACGTTAAGCCTGACAATGTACCTGCTGACGTTGTAGAGAAAGAAAAAGCTATCCAAGTTGAAATCGCTATTCAATCTGGTAAGCCTGCTGAAATCGCAGAAAAAATGGTTGTTGGCCGCATGAAGAAATTCACTGGCGAAATCAGCCTAACTGGTCAGCCTTTCGTTAAAGATCCTTCAACTTCTGTTGCAGACTTGCTTAAGTCTAAAGGCGCAGACGTTGTTAACTTCATCCGCTTTGAAGTGGGTGAAGGTATCGAGAAGAAAGAAGAAGACTTCGCTGCTGAAGTTGCTGCTCAAATGGAAGCGGCTAAGAAATAATTCAGCGTTTGACTTTTGCATCCAGTGAATGTCAGTTAGACTATCGAGCACCTCTTCGGAGGTGCTTTTTTATAGATATTTACAAGAAAAATCCACTCTACCATTATCAAACGATTATAATAGTCGGCTTGGCTCAGCGCTTGCAGGTCAAGGAATGAGCCAAGCCGAGTTCAGAGGATAAAAGACAGATGAGTATCACACCAAAATCAGCCTACAGACGTATTTTGTTGAAACTTAGTGGCGAAGCGCTAATGGGAAGCGAAGGGTTCGGCATCGATCCTAAAGTACTGGATCGCATGGCGCAGGAAATCAAAGAACTGGTTGAACTTGGTGTACAAGTCGGGCTTGTTATCGGTGGCGGTAACTTGTTTCGAGGCGAAGGTTTAGCAAAAGCCGGTATGAACCGCGTTGTGGGTGACCACATGGGGATGTTAGCAACCGTCATGAATGGCCTAGCAATGCGTGATGCATTGCATCGTGCTTTTGTGAATGCTCGTTTGATGTCAGCCATTCCTCTTAATGGCGTGTGCGACGCTTACAACT
This sequence comes from Alteromonas sp. ABE4_545, assembly GCF_056161325.1. NCBI lineage: Bacteria > Pseudomonadati > Pseudomonadota > Gammaproteobacteria > Alteromonadales > Alteromonadaceae > Alteromonas > Alteromonas sp. ABE4_545. The sequence continues at coordinate 240,767 of NZ_JBSWYY010000004.1, read as the reverse complement.
GGGCCGAAGCAATCAGCTTGTTAAAATCAGGCCGAGTTGTTATTTTCTCTGCCGGCACAGGCAATCCATTCTTTACTACAGATTCTGCAGCTTGTTTACGCGGCATCGAAATTGAAGCCGACGCAGTATTAAAAGCGACAAAGGTGGACGGTGTGTACAGTGATGACCCTGTAAAGAACCCAGATGCGGAACTTTATGAGACATTGACATACCAAGAAGTATTAGAAAAAGAGCTGAAGGTCATGGACCTCTCTGCGTTTACCCTAGCACGTGACCACAGTTTGCCTATTCGTGTGTTCAACATGAACAAGCCTGGTTGCCTAAAACGTGTCGTAATGGGTGAGCAAGAAGGGACCCTAATTGACCACGCAGACAAAGATTAAAATTAAGATAGGAACGTTATCGTGATTGATGAAATCGAACAGGATGCGCGCGAGCGTATGGAAAAAAGCATCAGTGCACTGAAGAGCCAGTTTAGTAAAATTCGTACTGGCCGTGCTCACCCGAGCTTGTTGGACGGCGTAATGGTCTCTTATTACGGCGCTGATACACCACTTCGCCAAGTGGCTAACGTGATTGCTGAAGACAGCCGTACATTGGCGCTGACTGTTTTTGATAAAAGTGCAATCCAAGCAGTGGAAAAGGGGATTTTACAAGCAGACCTAGGCTTGAACCCTATGAGCGCTGGCACCACTATCCGCATTCCTATGCCACCGCTAACGGAAGAACGTCGTAAAGACCTGATCCGCGTGGTAGGTAAAGAAGCTGAGCAAGGACGTGTTGCGATCCGTAACATTCGTCGTGACGCAAACAGTGACATCAAAGAATTGCTTAAAGAAAAGGAAATCAGTGAAGACGAAAGTCGCGCTGGTGAAGAAAATGTTCAATCACTGACCAATGAGTTCATTAAGAAAGTGGACAGCATGTTAAGTGATAAAGAAGCAGAATTGATGGAAGTATAATAAGCATTATGCAGGGTAGTGAGTCTGAATTGACGCCGGTAGCGGCAGACAATACACGCAATATGCCTCAGCACGTTGCCATCATTATGGATGGCAACGGACGTTGGGCGAAAAAGAAAGGGAAAATTCGTACATTTGGCCATAAGGCCGGTGTTGAGTCGGTGCGCGCTGTGGTTAAGTTCGCTCGAGAAAACGGAATCGCGTCACTTACCCTGTTTGCTTTCAGCAGTGAAAATTGGAAGCGACCAGAAGAAGAAGTCAGCGTATTGATGGAATTGTTTAATCTTGTATTAAACAAGGAAGCAAAACGACTGAACAAAAACGACGTAAAATTGAAAGTGATCGGTGATACTTCGCGTTTTGATAAAAAACTCGTAGAAAAAATTAACAAAGCAGAAGCGTTAACCGAGAACAACACAGCCTTAACACTCAACATTGCGGCTAATTATGGCGGCCGATGGGACATTGTTAACGCTGCACAATCGCTCGCACAACAAGTTGCTGATGGTAATTTGCAAGCAGAGCAGATCAACGAAACACTGTTCAACCAATACATTTCAACAGCGGGTTTGCCTGAGTTAGATTTACTCATTCGCACAGGGGGCGAGCATCGCATTAGTAACTTTTTATTGTGGCAATGTGCATACGCGGAGTTATTCTTTACCGACGTATTGTGGCCAGATTTTAACGAAGAAGTTTTCCAGAAGGCTATTGAAGAATTTTGTAGCCGTCAGCGACGTTTTGGGCTGACCGGAGAGCAAGTCGTTACCTGCGGGAGTGAGGCTTAATGTACTCATCTCTCGCTGGCCTTGTCACTAACATGTAGCTTCTGAGTATGTTAAAGCAAAGAATTATTACCGCCCTTATTCTGGCACCCTTGGCACTTATTGCCATTCTCTATCTCTCAATTCCATGGTTTGCTCTTGCTATTGCTGGCGTTGTCGCCATCGGTGCTTATGAGTGGGCCAATATGTCAGGGATTACCCAACGACCTGCAAAAGCAATATACGCTGTAGTTGTCGCGTCTATCTGTGTGGCGCTCAGTATGCTCGTACACCCAGAACAAATTTGGGTGCAGGGGCAATTGGTTCCCATTTATCAGCACATACTGATGGTTGCCGTGGTGTGGTGGGCGTTTTCCTTACTGATGATTTTAGCGTATCCCAAATACAGTGCGTTTTGGCGCAATAACCGCGCTATTCGTGCGGGGTTTGGCGTGCTTACCCTTGTGCCTACTTGGGTTGCGCTCGTGACGCTAAGAACCAGCCTTTATGATGTCGATATTTATTACGGTGCGTCGTTGATTTTTTATGTATTAGGCATAGTGTGGGCGGCCGATATCGGAGCGTTTTTCACTGGCGTTAAATTTGGGCGCCGAAAATTACGTCCTAATGTATCGCCAGGTAAAACTTTAGAAGGCCTATTCGGTGGTATTACAGCTTCATTTGCGATTATTGCTTTCGCCGCGTTGCATTATCAATGGGAACCTTCCCGCATTTGGCTCAATATCGCTATTGGTGGTATTACTGTGGCGGTGTCAGCATTGGGCGACTTGAATGAAAGTATGTTTAAACGCTGTGCTGGTATTAAAGATAGCGGGAAAATCTTGCCAGGTCATGGTGGGGTACTCGATCGCATCGACTCGCTAACAGCTGCCTTTCCTGTATTCGCGTTTTGCTACGTGATGTGGATGGCATAATGCAAACTGTTACGGTACTCGGAGCTACTGGCTCGATTGGTCGAAATACCTTAGACGTCATTGCGCGTCACCCTGAACGCTACCGCGTGTTCGCAATTACCGGTCATCGTCAAGTTGCCTTGTTGTTGGAACAAGCGAAAGCGTGTGCAGCGAGATACGTTGTGCTTGCTGACGACGAGAAGTACGCTGAAGCGCGTGATCTTGCAGCAAGCATGCAACTCGAATCTGAAATTCTCTGTGGTGCGGATGCACTAGAACAAGTGGCAAGTGCTGCCGAAGTCGAAGTGGTTATGGCTGCTATAGTCGGTGCCGCTGGACTTTTGCCGACAATGGCAGCGGTTCGCGCAGGCAAGCGCGTGCTACTTGCTAACAAAGAAGCGTTAGTCATGTCGGGGGAGCTATTCATTGACGCTGCCCGTCAGTCAAACGCACAAGTTCTGCCTATCGATAGTGAGCACAATGCTATTTTTCAATGCTTGCCACATGATTACCAATACGGTGATTTAGCCAGTTCGGGGATTCAGTCTATTTTGTTAACCGGATCTGGCGGACCGTTTAGAGAACGAGACGTCAATACGTTCGCCAGTATTACTCCTGATGAAGCATGCGCACATCCTAACTGGAGTATGGGGCGTAAAATCTCCGTGGATTCTGCAACCATGATGAACAAAGGCTTGGAGTTTATTGAAGCCTGTTGGTTATTTGGCGTAAATGCAGACGATATACAAGTGGTATTGCACCCACAAAGCACTATCCATTCTATGGTGCAATATGTTGATGGTAGCGTGATTGCGCAAATGGGTAACCCAGACATGCGTACGCCTATCGCGTACGGATTAGCATACCCAGACCGAATCGCCGCAGGGGTTGCACAGTTAAATTTTGCCGACCTTGCGGATATGACTTTTAGTCAGCCCTGTTACAATCGCTACCCTAATTTGAAACTGGCAATCGATGCATGTCGAGAAGGTCAGGCGGCTACGACTAGGCTTAATGCGAGTAACGAAGTCAGCGTAGCGGCATTTCTCAACGGCAAGGTGAGTTTTACTCAAATCGCTGAGATCAACGCTAAAGTGCTAGATAACCTTGCGCCAGTAGAGGTAAATTCAGTGCAGCATATTCTCGAACAAGACGCATTAGCCAGACGTACTGCTGAACAGCTGATCAAGGAGTTGTAGACAGATGTTCGAAATTATTCAGAGCGTGCTCGCATTTATTGTTTGTTTAGGCATTCTAGTTGCTGTGCATGAGTGGGGGCATTTTTACGTGGCTCGCCGCTGTGGCGTGCACGTGGAGCGTTTTTCAGTGGGTTTTGGCAAGCCGCTGTGGCGCAGAAAGGACATGCTAGGCACTGAATATGTCATCGCAGCAATTCCATTAGGCGGTTACGTGCGCATGTTGGATGAGCGCATTGATTATGTACCAGATGAAAAGCGTCATTTAGCGTTTAATAACAAGCATGTGGCCAAACGTATGGCGATCATCTTCGCTGGTCCGTTTATTAACTTTGTGTTTGCCGTTTTTGCTTTGTTTGTCATGTATTTAATTGGTCTACAGACGGTGAAACCGGTTGTGGGAAGTGTCGAGCCTGCGTCTATTGCCGCCGATGCCGGCGTGTTAGCTGGGCAACAAATTGTGGCAGTAGGAGACCGAGAAACACCCGATTGGGAAGCGGTTAATCTGGAACTTGTTTCTTTTATTGGTCAAGATAGTGTACCGGTCACTGTGAGTGATACGTCAGGATTTGAAAAACAACTGAACTTAGTGACAAAACACTGGTCTTTTAATCCTGATGAAGCGTCAGCATTAGACAGCTTAGGGCTGACGCCATTTTCTCCAAAAGCGACTCAAGTGCTCAGTGTTGTCGCTGAAAATTCAGCAGCGAGTCGAGCCGGATTGCAAGTCGGTGATAAAATTTTGGCCTTTAATGGCGAAACAATCGACAATTGGCAGCGTTTTGTGGAAATGATTCACGCAAAGCCGGGAGAAAATGTCGAAATCACAATTAACAGGGGTGGTCAAACCCAGTTGGTTTCTGCCACAATTGACCGTCTTGATACACCCGATGGGCAAATTGGCCATTTAGGTGTGGGAACACAGTTTGAAGCATGGCCCGAAGGTTATGTATTTAAGCATCAGTATGGCGTGATTGAAGCGCTATCAAGAGCAATGGATCGCACTTGGCGTTTAATGACGTTAAGTATAGAGATGCTAGGCAAACTGATCACCGGCGATGTTTCGGTAAAAAATTTAAGTGGCCCCATTTCAATCGCACAAGGTGCGGGAATGAGTGCGGGGTACGGCTTGGTTTACTTTTTAAGCTTTATGGCGCTCATTAGTGTAAACCTTGGCATTATTAATTTATTGCCGCTACCCATGTTGGATGGCGGTCACCTGATGTATTTCACTATAGAGTGGATCAGAGGGAAGCCTGTTTCTGAAGCTGTGCAGGAATGGGGGTTTAGAATTGGCGGAATGTTGTTATTTACCATAATGAGCATCGCCTTATTCAATGATATTGCTCGCTTAATGTGAGTGAGAGTGAACAATAACAGCGAACGCAGCCAGGAAGATTATAATTAGATGAAGTTGAAACAGTTAGTAGCAGCCGGAATGATGTTATCCAGTGCTAGCTTTGCCCAAGCTGCATCATCAGACAGTGAATTTACGGTCGAGGATATTCGGGTTGAAGGTTTACAACGTGTAGCATTAGGTGCCGCACTAACCTACATCCCTGTGCAGGTGGGAGATGAGCTTAACGCGTTTAGGGTAACGCAGTTGATCCGTTCGCTGTATTCTTCTACTCACTTTGAAAATATCGAAGTATTACGCGATGGTAATACCTTAGTCATTCGGGTGGCTGAGCGTCCGACCATCAGTAATATTATTTTTGAAGGCAATGACGACATCAAAGATGAGCAGCTACAAGAGAGCTTAGACGGCAATAACGTCCGCATCGGCGAACCCTTGGATAAAACCGTTCTTACATCTATTGAAAACGGCTTAAAAGACTTCTTCTACAGCATTGGTAAATACAATGCAGATGTAACTGCCATCGTCACACCGCTTCCTCGTAACCGCGTTGACCTCAAACTCTTATTCGAAGAGGGCGATGCAGCGGCGATTAAACAAATTAATATCGTGGGTAACGAAGTCTTCTCTGATCAAGAGTTGATGGAGAACATGGAACTACAGTTTGATACTGCGTGGTGGGACTTCCTGTCAGAAACGCGTTATCAACAACAAACGCTTCAGGGTGATATGGAAACCCTTCGCAGTCACTATATGGACCGCGGTTATTTGCGATTTAACATCGACTCTACACAGGTTTCGATGACGCCAGACAAGTCTGCGATTTACGTAACGATGAACGTGCAGGAAGGTGAACAATACACTATATCTGACGTAGAACTTGTGGGCGATGTATTGGGGCACGAAGAGTACATTAAACGCGTGTTACCTCTGCTACCTGGTGAGTTATATAACCAAGCCACGGTGACTTACACTGAAGAGTTTATCAGCAAGTACCTTGGTCGTTTTGGGTATGCGTACCCAACAGTGACGACTGTGCCAGAGATCAACGACGAAGATAAAACGGTTAAATTAACCTTGTCTGTTGACCCAGGTAAGCGTATTTATGTTCGCCGAATTAACTTCAATGGTAACGTGATTACTGCCGACGACGTATTGCGCCAAAATGTGGTACAAATGGAAGGCACATGGTTGTCTAATTCCATGCTTGAGTCGTCTAAAAATGCCTTGTCGCGTTTGACGTACATGGAAGAAGTTGAGTTTGAAACACGCCGTATTCCAAACATTGAAGACCAAGTAGACATCGACTTTAACGTTAAAGAGCAACCATCTGGTTCATTTAACGCGGGTGTGAGCTACGGTGACCGTACCAAGTTAGGTTTACAAGCCGGTATCCAACAAGACAACTTCTTGGGTACAGGTAAGAAAATTGCCTTGAACGTCAGCACTGTGTCTTATCAGCAGTCAATTCAGCTGTCTTATACCGACCCTTATTTCACGATTGATGGTATCAGCCTCGGCGGTAGTATCGGCTTCAGTGAGTTTGATGGTTCGAGCTTTAACGTTATTCAGTATAACTCTAAGCAATGGTCTGTCGGCGCGAACATTGGTTACCCAATCAATGAATTTAACCGTATTAGTTTTGGTTTAACCTATTCTGATGTTGAACTATCTAACCGTGGTTATTACGAGCAAACAAACCGCTTCTACGAGCAATTCCAGAACGACGACGACCCTGATGCGCCAATTGATTATTCAAGTTTCTTGGCGAGTGTGAGTTGGAGCCGAAGCACATTGAACCGCGGTTTGTTCCCAACAGCTGGTTCATCGCAACGTGCTACGTTTAGCATGACCACACCGAATTCAGACGTTAATTACTTTAAAACCGTATTTGACTCGAAGTTTTACTTCCCTTTATCGCGAGATCAACGCTGGTCCGTCTTAGCGCGATTGCGTTTAGGTTACGGAAACGGTTATGGTAGTACTGATGGCAATGACCAAATCTTGCCATTTACTGAAAACTTCACAGCTGGTGGTTCTGATACGCTCCGCGGCTTTGAAAACAATACTGTTGGTCCTCGTGGTATCCAACGTGCGGCATCTGGTACCACTATTACGGGCCCTGATGGCGTGACTATTCCGGGTAACACGGTAGATGACAGTATTAGCTTGTCCAGAAGAAGCCTTGGTGGTAACGCGATGGCGCTGGGTGGTGTTGAATTGATTGTGCCTACACCGTTCATTGAAGAAGGGTCAGACAACTCAGTTCGTACCAGTATTTTCCTAGATGTAGGTAACGTGTGGGATACCGAATTTGATTTTGATGAGTACAACAGACTCAATAACGTAAGCTCTCAAAATCTGATTGATTACTCAGACTGGACTTTATTTAGAAGTTCGGCCGGTGTTTCGGTACAATGGATCTCTCCAATGGGGCCCATGGTATTCAGTTTCTCCCAAGCGTTACAAGAACGTGATGGCGATGATGCTAAATTCTTCACGTTTAACATTGGTCAAACATTCTAATTTTCAACACTGGCAGAGCTAGTGGGTAATAATAAAAAGGAGCTCCTTTTGAAACAATTAGCAAAACAGTTCGTCGCAACCGCGATGTTAGGCAGCGCACTGTTCAGTACCGCAGCAATGGCAGAACAGAAAATTGCTGTTGTTGATGTACAAGGTGTATTTCAATCAATGCCTAAAGCGGCTGAAATCTCTGCGTCTATCGAAGCAGAATTTAAAGAGCAAATCGAAGAAGTAAACTTGCTTCAGCGCGAAGGCCAGGTATACGCTGAACGTCTTCAACGCGACGCGGCAACGATGAGTGCGGCAGAAAAAGAAGACCTACAGAAGAAAATTCAAGGTGTTCGCCAGCAACTTGCTGAAAAGGGCCAACCACTACAACAAGAAATCCAACGTCGCAGCACAGAAGAGCGCAATAAATTGCTAGGTTTGATCAAGCAAGCAATTGACGCTGTTGCAGCAAAAGAAGGCTACGACATGGTACTTAATGCGAATTCAGTTGCGTTTGCAAAAGAAGAGCATGACTTGTCAGAGCGCGTACTTGAGCAAGTTAACAAAATTAACTAAGTATTAGGATTAACATCAAACTCCCTGATAATCAGTGAGTTTGATGCCGTACCCCACTCATCAGACTAACGTTTTTACGTTGGTCTGATTTGTTTTTGGCGATAATACACGTATGGTTGCCCACCATTAAACGTAGTGTGGCGGGGATCTTGCTTGAACAAAGCAATTATCGTCCTACCAAGGGTATGCGGCAGAGGAGAAACTTTTTGGCCAATTCACTAAATACCATCGATATTCAAGAAATTTTAGACTTACTACCACATCGTTATCCGTTCTTATTGATCGATCGAGTGACTGATTACGAATTGGGTAAATCTATCAAGGCGTATAAAAATATAACATTCAATGAGCCTTGCTTTACTGGGCACTTCCCAGGTCGCCCGATTTTCCCGGGTGTGTTAATTCTTGAAGCTATGGCACAGGCCGCCGGAGTTCTTGGATTTAAATCTGTCGGTAAAAACGATAAACTATACTTATATGCGGGCATTGATAATGCGCGTTTCAAACGCCCCGTTGTACCAGGCGACAGATTGGAATTTGATGTCGAATTGGTGAAAGAACGACGAGGTATTTGGAAGTTTCGTGGCGTAGGCAGGGTCGATGGAGAGGAAGCCTGTAGCGCTGAATTTATGTGTGCAATGAGAGAGAATGCATAACGTGATCCATTCAACTGCCGTGATTTCCCCGAAAGCCAAGCTGGGAAATAACGTCACGGTGGGACCTTTTTGTGTGATTGGCGACGATGTGGTTTTAGGTGACGATTGCCGTCTAGAATCACACGTTGTGATAAAAGGCCCAAGTCGTATTGGCAAAGGTAACCAGTTTTATCAATTTTGTTCTATTGGTGAAGATTGCCAAGATAAAAAATATGCTGGTGAGCCTACCGAGTTGATTGTTGGCGACAACAATATTTTCCGTGAAGGCGTAACTGTGCATCGCGGTACGGTACAAGATCAAAGCCTAACCAAAATTGGCTCTGACAACCTCTTTATGGTGAATTGCCATGTCGCGCACGATTGCGTGTTGGGCAGCAATATTGTGGTTGCAAACAACGTCGCGATTGCGGGTCACGTAGAAGTGGGTGATCACGTTATTTTGGGTGGTAACACAGCCATTCACCAATTTTGTAAAATTGGTTCGCATGCATTTACTGGTGGCGGCGCGATAATCCTGCGTGATGTTCCTCCATTTGTAATGATCAGCGGTGTGAAGCATATTCCACAAGGCATTAACTCTGAAGGTTTGCGACGTCGAGGTTTTGGTAAAGAAACCATCATGGCGATAAAACGTGCTTACAAAGCAATTTATCGCGAAGGAAATACCGTTGACGAAGCTATTCGCAAACTCGCTACCATGGCTGAAAGTCATCCAGAAGTGGGTACGCTAATTACCTTCTTGGCGCAATCTGATCGTGGCATTATTCGTTAATCCATGACCAGACCACTGAGAATCGGTATTGTTGCCGGAGAGCCTTCCGGCGACGTACTTGCAGCAGGGATGATCAAAGCCCTTAAAGCCCAACACCCCGACGCGATTATTGAAGGTATCGGCGGTGACAACATGATAGCCGCGGGCTGTCATAGCTTATTTGATATGGAAACCCTGTCGGTGATGGGGTTAGTCGAAGTACTATCAAGTATTCGTCCTATCCTCAAAGTAAAGAAAGACCTCGTCGCTCACTTTCTGCAAAATCCTCCCGATGTCTTTATTGGTGTCGACGCTCCAGATTTTAACCTGCGCGTAGAAAAAGAACTTAAAGCAGCAGGGATCAAAACCGTTCATTATGTTAGCCCAACTGTATGGGCATGGCGTGAAAAACGCATTCATAAAATTGCCGCAGCCACAAACTTAGTGTTAGGTCTTTTTCCCTTCGAACACCTTGTTTATGACAAGTATCAAGTGCCTTACCAGTTTGTTGGCCATACGATGGCAGATACAGTGCCATTAGAACCAGACCAAGCAAAAGCGCGCCAAGCACTGGGCATAGATATTGACAGCCCTTGCTTAGCGGTTTTACCTGGCAGTCGTCGCGGAGAAATACACACCTTGCTCCCCATCTTTGTCGCCACCATGGACAAAATGAACGAGCATTTACCTACTTGTCAGTTTGTCATACCCGCAGCGAACGATGCTCGATGGGTTCAGATAACCGACTATTTGCAAGAACACGCACCCCAGTGGCTGAATAATCCTCGCTGTATTATTGTAAAACAAGCCTCGCGCGACGCCATGATTGCCAGCGATGTGATTTTATTAGCTTCTGGAACCGCAACGTTAGAAGCCATGTTGTGTAAGCGCCCAATGGTCGCTGCATATCAAATGACTTGGTTAACATTCCAAATGATGAAGCGTTTGTATAAGGCGCCTTATTTCACTTTACCCAATTTGCTCGCTAACGAGCGACTCATTCCTGAATTACTTCAAGAAGAGGTCAATCCAGAAACGCTAAGTCAGTATCTATTACCTTATTTTTCTCAGGATAATACTGCGTTGATATCGCGATTTACTGACATCCATCAATCTCTTAAACTGGACGCAGATAAAACCTCTGCAGAAGCCGTACTAAGAATAATCAATGACTAATTATATTGCTGGCGTCGACGAAGTAGGCCGCGGCCCACTCGTCGGCGATGTGGTCACTGCCGCTGTGATCCTAGACCCTGCCAATCCTATTGAAGGCCTGACTGACTCTAAAAAACTGTCGGAAAAAAAGCGCAACTTGCTCGACGCAGAAATTAAGCAGAAGGCGTTAGCGTGGTCAATTGGGCGAGCAACGCCGGAAGAAATTGACAGGCTGAACATATTACACGCCACCATGTTAGCAATGACGCGCGCGGTGGATGGTTTGATGATTACGCCCCAGTTTGTGCGTGTAGATGGTAATCGCGTCCCGCAATGGCAATACGAAGCGGAAGCGGTGGTTAAAGGCGATAGCAAACACGCCGAAATTTCTGCCGCCTCGATTATTGCGAAGGTAGCACGAGATGCCGACATGGTCGCACTGGATAAATTACACCCAGAGTATGGCTTTGCCGCCCACAAAGGGTATCCTACAAAAGCACATTTTGAAGTGATTAATAGGTTGGGCGTGTTACCCTGTTATCGTCAGAGCTTCAAACCCGTGCAAGCTGTACTAAATCAAATAAAAACAGAGAAATAGCAACACTATGACCACTCCATTTATTCATCTGCGCGTGCATAGCGATTTTTCCATGATGGATGGCCTGAATAAGGTCAAACCTATACTGGATAAAGTTCAGGCTGAGAATATGCCCGCGGTCGCCATTACAGACCAAATGAATATGTGTGGGTTGGTGAAATTCTACTCTGAAGCTCACAACCGTGGGATTAAACCCATTATAGGTGCCGACTTTTGGGTGCAGAGCGAAGAATTTACCGAAGCTCCGTTTCGCCTAACGCTGTTAGCAATGAATAATGAAGGGTACAAAAACGTTACCCTGCTTATCTCGAAAGCCTATTTACGTGGCCATGTGCATCAGCGTGCTGTGATTGATAAGGAGTGGTTAGCGGAACACGCGGAAGGGGTGATTGTGTTATCCGGAGGCTTTCGCGGTGATATCGGTTTACTACTGGCGAAGAATAACCAGGGGTTACTGGATGGCGCGCTCGATTTTTATCAATCTCATTTTCCGGACCGTTTCTTCTTAGAGTTGACGCGTACAGGTCGTGCGGGCGAAGAAGACTATAATCATCTCGCAGTTGCTCTGGCGGACCAAGTAGAATTACCCGTGGTCGCTACTAACGAAGTGTGCTTTATGGAGCCTGAAGGCTTTGAAGCGCATGAAATTCGCGTGAGTATCCACGATGGTTACACCCTTGAAGACCCTCGACGTCCAAAAATGTACAGCGAACAACAGTATCTTCGCAGTGCTGAGGAAATGGTCGAGCTTTTTAGCGATGTACCTGAAGCAATAGAAAACACGGTAGAGATAGCCAAACGCTGTAACGTGACCGTGAGATTGGGCGAGTACTTCTTGCCTCAGTTCCCCACAGGTGATCTTTCCACTGAAGACTTCCTAGTTAAAGTGTCTGAAGAAGGCTTGGAAGAGCGTTTGGAATTTCTCTTCCCAGACGAGGCCGAGCGCGCAGAAAAGCGCCCTGAATATGACGACCGATTAAAAATCGAGTTGCAAGTAATCAACCAAATGGGTTTCCCCGGTTACTTCTTGATCGTAATGGAGTTTATTCAGTGGAGTAAAGACAACGGTATTCCCGTTGGGCCTGGTCGTGGTTCTGGTGCAGGTTCACTGGTCGCTTATGCATTAAAAATTACCGATCTCGACCCGCTCGAATTTGATTTGCTATTCGAACGATTCCTTAACCCTGAACGGGTATCGATGCCAGATTTCGACGTCGACTTTTGTATGGATCGTCGAGACGAGGTGATTGACCACGTTGCAGAACTCTATAATCGCGATGCGGTGTCACAGATCATCACTTTTGGAACCATGGCAGCCAAGGCGGTAGTGCGTGACGTAGGCCGCGTATTAGGTCACCCTTATGGTTTTGTTGATCGCATTTCAAAATTGATCCCGTCTGACCCTGGTATGTCATTATCAAAGGCGTTTAAAGAAGAGCCGCGTTTACCAGAGCTTTACGACGCTGATGAAGAAGTTAAAGACCTTATCGATATGGCGCGCATCCTTGAAGGGGTGACGCGAAATGCCGGTAAACACGCAGGAGGCGTGGTCATCGCGCCCACCACCATCACTGACTTCGCGCCTTTGTATTGCGATGACGAAGGTAAAAACCCGGTTACCCAGTTTGATAAAAACGATGTTGAAACTGCTGGTCTGGTGAAGTTCGACTTTTTAGGACTGCGTACCCTAACCATTATCCAGTGGGCGCTGGACATGGTGAAAGAAGGACAAGGCAAAGATATTGACATCAGTGCCATTCCATTAGCAGACCCTAAGAGCTTCCGCACTTTACAAAACGCTGAAACTACCGCCGTATTCCAGTTGGAATCGCGTGGTATGAAAGAGCTTATCAAACGCCTGAAGCCAGACTGTTTCGAAGATATTATCGCTTTGGTAGCGCTATTCCGCCCCGGCCCGCTGCAATCGGGCATGGTAGATAACTTTATCGATCGTAAGCACGGCCGAGAGGAAATCTCTTATCCGGATGCCGAATACCAACACGAGTGTTTGAAAGAAATTCTAGAGCCAACCTACGGCATTATCTTGTACCAAGAGCAGGTCATGCAGATCGCGCAAGAAATGTCGGGGTATTCGCTCGGTGGCGCCGACTTATTACGTCGCGCAATGGGTAAGAAAAAACCGGAAGAAATGGCGAAGCAGCGTTCGACCTTTGAAGACGGCGCAAAGAACAACAATATCGACCCCAACCTCGCGATGAAAATCTTCGACTTGGTGGAAAAGTTCGCCGGTTATGGATTTAACAAATCTCACTCCGCTGCTTATGCGTTGGTGTCTTACCAAACCTTGTGGTTAAAAGTACATTATCCTGCTGAGTTTATGGCTGCGGTTATGTCTGCGGATATGGACAACACCGATAAGATCGTGACCTTGGTTGACGAAGTTGGTCGTATGGGGCTTGAGATTTTACCGCCAGACTTAAACAAAGGCCGCTATAAGTTCACAGTGGATGAACAAGGGCGCATTGTTTACGGTATAGGTGCAATTAAAGGGGTAGGTGAAGGCCCTATTGATGCCATTATCGAGGCTCGTGAAGCTAATGGCGAGTTCAGCGACTTATTTGATTTTTGTGCCAAAGTTGATATTAAACGCGTTAACAAGCGGGTATTAGAAAAGCTGGTGTTATCGGGTGCAATGGACAACTTAGGCCCGCACCGTGCAGCACTTATGGCGTCATTACCTGAAGCCATAGCAGCCGCTGGACAACATGCCAAAGCAGAGTCTTTCGGGCAGTCTGATATGTTTGGCTTGTTGACTACTGAACCCGAAGAGGTCGCACAAGCCTTTGCCGATGTACCGCAATGGCCTGAAAAAGTTTGGCTCGATGGCGAAAAAGAGACGCTAGGTTTATACCTAACAGGTCACCCAATAAACCAGTACGCCGACGAAATAAAACACTACAGTGATGGCCGATTAGTTGACTTAAAGCCAACAGGAAAAGACCAAATGGCGACTGCTGTTGGCCTGGTATTGGGTGTGCGTGTGATGACCAATAAGAAAGGTCGTCGCTGGGCGATTGTGACGCTGGATGATAAAAGTGCGCGAATGGACGTACGATTCTTCCCTGATATGTACGAACAGTTCGAATCTATGCTAGAAAGTGACCGTATATTGCTCATAAAAGGAGAGGTCCGCTTTGATGATTTCTCTGGGGGCAATACAATCACCGCACGAGACGCAATGGATATCGTACAAGCGCGTGAACGCAATGCAAGAGCGGTATCATTACAACTTGACACTGAGTGGTGTAAAGCAGATAAATTAACCTCATTGCAGAGCATTCTTCAGAATTATGCGGGTGGCAGTTGCCCAGTGCATTTGAACTTGTTACATCCTGACGTGTCGGTATCATTAGCGTGTAGTGCGCAATGGTATGTCACGCCAGAAGATCAACTGTTACATGAATTGAAACAGTGCTTAGGTGAACAAAGCGTGTCTCTGAGCTATCACTAAAAGACAGTAGCTATCAACCGCGGCAGTAAAGATAGGACACAGAATGAGTATACAGTTTTTGGACTTTGAACAACCGATCGCTGAACTAGAAGCAAAAATAGAAGAGCTAAGATTGGTGAATCAAGGTGGAGAGTTTGACGTTGGTATTGAAGAAGAGATCACGCGTTTACGTGAAAAAAGCGTTGAGCTGACAAAAAAGATTTTTTCCGATTTAGGCGCGTGGCAAATTTCTCAGTTGGCCCGTCATCCAATGCGTCCTTACACATTGGATTACGTCAGCAAGTTATTTAATGACTTTGATGAATTGGCTGGTGATCGCGCTTACGCTGACGACAAAGCCATTGTGGGTGGCCTCGCAAAAATAGATGATCAACCTGTTATGTTGATTGGTCATCAGAAAGGCCGTGATACCCACGAGAAAATTAAGCGCAATTTTGGTATGCCTAAGCCTGAGGGCTACCGCAAAGCGTTGCGATTGATGAAAATGGCAGAGCGCTTCAACTTGCCGATTATTACCCTAATTGACACGCCAGGAGCCTACCCTGGTGTGGGCGCGGAAGAACGTGGTCAAAGTGAAGCGATTGCGCGTAACTTGATGGAAATGGCTGAATTGAAAGTGCCAATTATTTGTACGGTAATTGGTGAAGGCGGTTCTGGTGGTGCATTGGCAATTGGCGTGGGCGACCGCGTAAACATGTTGCAATACAGCACGTACTCTGTAATTTCTCCCGAGGGTTGCGCATCTATTCTGTGGAAGAGCGCTGAAAAAGCGCCATTAGCCGCTGAAGCTATGGGTGTAAGCGCACAGCAGATCAAAGAGCTAGGATTGATTAACGCAATTGTTGAAGAACCACAAGGTGGTGCTCATCGCGATCATACGCAAATGGCAGCAAACTTGAAGGCAACGTTAAAGCAGCAACTAAGTCAGTTGCAATCTCTTCCGGTCGATAAACTGATGGAAGAGCGTTATGCGCGCTTGATGTCGTTTGGTTACTGTTAATCAAACACAAATTAAGTAAAAATGGGGCGATATCGCCCCATTTTTCGTTGATAGGATAGGTATTTGTCTTCACCTTGTTTAGATATAGATAGTGCTGTTGAGTCGGCGGTAGCGCAATATCGCGATCGTCTTGCTACCAGTAAAGGGCATACTCCCTCATTGCTGCTTGGCTTAAGCGGCGGTATTGATTCTATGGTGTTGTTACACGCGCTATCGACTTTGTCTCAGCAATCAAGTATCACGCTCTCTGCAATGTATATTCACCACGGCGTAAGCGAGCATGCCGATGATTGGGCGCGTTTTTGTGAGTCAGTGTGTATTCAATACGACGTGCCCTTCTTCACTCAACAACTCACTATTTCTGAAACTCGTCGAACGAGTTGGGAAGCCGAAGCAAGACGAGAGCGTTATGCGGCGTTATTTACTCAAGCTGCGGCTTTATCGGCGGTTGTTGTGACGGCCCATCACCAAGATGATCAACTCGAAACCGTGTTGCTACAACTCAAACGAGGCGCTGGGCTTAAAGGACTGTCTGGCATGAGTGTGATACAACAAAAACAACAAGGGCAGTTGTTCAGACCGTTATTATCAGTGAGTCGGTCGCATATTGAAGCCTACGCACAATATCACAAATTGAGCTGGGTTGAAGACGCCTCAAATCTAGACGAGCAATTTGACCGTAATTTTTTGCGTCAGTCGATATTGCCATTACTAACCACGCGATGGCCGGCAATGGCGTCGACGGTTGCTCGCTCTGCCAAACATTGCGCTGAATCCCAACGCCTCATTGATGACGCGTGTGAGAGCTTTTGGCCACAGGTATCTAAAAACGAGAAGCTGATGGTGAGTGCATTACTGACATTTTCGTATGAATGGCAAAAAGCGTTAGTAAGATACTGGTTTGACACTCACAGTATTGCGGCGCCATCAGAAAAGCGTTTAGAGCAGGTGATTGGTGCGTGTCATGCGTCAGAAGACAAGCAGCCGCAAATTAAGGTAGGCAGTCATTGGGTCCGTCGTTACGATGATATGCTCTGGCTTTGCACTGAAGATTCGGCTTTGGTGCAAACATCTCAAGAGGTTGAAAAAGGTCAGGTTTTGCAATTACCGCTGAATGGGCAATACGTAAGCGTGGTGAATCACGATGTTGAGATCTTGAGCGTAACATACGGCGAGTATTTTCACGTTGTGAAACCCATGACCAAACCACACAGTAAACGCCTGAGTGCTTGGTTTAAAGAATGGCGAATTCCCCCCTGGTTGCGTTCGTCTGTGCCATTGCTCATAGTGAATAGCAAACCTGTGGCGATTTTATTGAGCACTGAAATCGTATTACTCAGTCATTATCGTGAGAATGAAGGGTATGAAATAACGCTGCTGTAAAGAAGTGTAATGGCAGTAGGGCAAGGAATGGCGAGGTGAGTGGCGTTAAGCGGCAATCCTTTGCCATCGTTGATTATGCGGCTTGAAAGGCGTTTTTACCTTGTGATTTTGCATGATACAGAGCTGAATCGGCGCGTTTGAATAGCGCGGCCATATCGTCGCCCTGCTGATAGATTGCTCCGCCGATACTGCATGAGACTTCATGCTGAGCGAGGTATTCACTGGCTTCTACATTACTGCGAAGACGCTCGGCAACTACCGTTAAACTCTGTTTGTCGATATCTTCTAAAAGACAGCAGAACTCATCGCCACCAAAACGATAAATTTCTTCATTGCATCGCAAAGTCGCTTGTAACAAATTCGCCACATCGATTAATACGTTATCGCCTTCTTGGTGACCAAAGGCATCATTCACTTGTTTGAAGTTGTCTAAATCGATGACAAGTAAGCCAAAGGTGCCATTTTTACGTTCAGCGAGATTCAACAGTCGACTGCAACGGTCATTAAATGCATTGCGGTTATTAACCCCCGTTAGCACATCTTTTGTAGCTAATAACTTCAACCGTTTAAATTCCAGCGCGTGAATTAAAGGTTGTGTGAACAACTGATGTAACGTGGCTAGCACGCGTCGCTGGGCAACGGTAGGGGACGCTGAAAACACGTATTTTATCGCCGCATCTTCATTATACAGACCCGCTTTTACGCTGGGGAGCGCCAGCGCTATTGTTTCAGTGGCGCGTTTATTGGGCAATCTTCCATATCGCAAATGCGCGCCAAAGTCGCTCAGATCAATGGCTGCCACAGGCAAATAGTTAGACAACTGGCTAAAGAACACCGAGCCTAATGTTGATAATTCAATTGTCGACAGCAGTTGGTTCAACACACTGTTGGTTTGTTCTACTGATAAACCTGTGTTTGAATGAGTAGAACTAAAAAAGTTGTCTGAAGCTGTGCTATCGTAAATAGTTGAAGAGAAATCCAAAATAGGCCCCTTACATCGTCAGTGTTGCAATGTGCAGCCATTCGCTGGTTTTGTAGACATAAAGTCGTCAAAAAATCAGCAGATCGGCGCTGTTAAAAGAGGTTCTGCAAAACCTATGCCCAATTTTTGTAAAGGAGTGTGATTTGCTGGAGACGAGTGGTTTTGTTCAAATCGTACTGTTAATGCTGTTGGCCGTATTCAGTGTGGCTTTGTTTAAACGATTCAGCTTGCCGCCCATTCTTGCCTACTTGTTTGCTGGTGTTTTGGCAGGGCCAGAGGTCATAGCGCTATTCGCTCACCCTGAAGATATGCATCTGTTGGCAGAAATCGGCATTGTCTTTTTGTTGTTCTCATTAGGCTTAGAGTTTTCGCTCCCCAAATTACTGGCTATGCGCAATATGGTCTTTGGTATTGGCCTCGGCCAAATGCTACTTACCACCGCGGCATTCAGCGGCATCGCCTTTTTATTTCATGTAGACGCTTCTTCAGCCGTTGTCGTCGGCGGAATGTTGGCACTAAGCTCGACGGCCATTGTTATCAAACAAGTCACCGAGTTGGGCATTCTCAATAATGTACGTACGCAACTTGCTATTAGCGTATTGTTATTTCAAGACTTAGCTGTTGTGCCTTTTTTGATTGCCATTCCTTTGTTGTCAGGTGCCGCAGAAACCAGTTTAGCAATGGCTCTTGGTTTGGCGTTACTCAAAGGTATAGCGGTTGTGCTGATACTCATGTCGGCTGGCAAGTGGGTATTGCCTTGGGTTTTTCGTGAGGTAGCCCGTACCCGCACAGATGAGCTGTTTGTGCTTACCACCATTTTAGTGGCTTTGTTGGCCGCTGGGTTAACTTATGCGTTTGGTTTGTCGATGGCGTTAGGGGCGTTTTTAGCCGGAATGATGTTGGGAGAGAGCCAGTATAAGTATCAATTAGAAGCTGATATCCGCCCATTTAGAGATATTCTTATGGGCCTCTTCTTTGTGACGGTTGGCATGCAGCTAGACATAGGCGTGCTATTGTCACATGGCCACTATATTGCGCTTGGTATTGTGGGCGTGATGATAGTGAAAGTCTTATTTGTGGTCGCTGCAGCATACGTGTTCAATGCCAAACCACTGGATGCATGGTCGGCAGGTATAAAGCTGTGTCAGATTGGTGAATTTAGTTTTGTTATTGCGTCACTAGCTAAGAGTTACGAAGTCATTACGCCTTTTCAATCGTCGATTATTGTCTCGATGGGGATTATCAGCATGGCCGTGACGCCATGGCTTGTAAAGCATAGCCTTACTATTGCACAACGCGTTTATACCTCTCCAGAACAACAACACGCAGAAAGTACAGAGCCTCTCAATACGGATGGTTTAGATAGCCATGTGATTATTTGCGGGTTTGGTCGCGTTGGTCAGTCGGTTGCGCGCTTGCTCAAAATGGAGTGTATCGCTCATGTGGTTATCGACGTTGACCCTGTTAGGGTATTTGAAAGCCGAAATGCCGGTGAGCAAGTGATGTTTGGTGATGCCGCGCAAAAAGACATACTAGAAAGCGCGGGTATCAATAGGGCAAAGTTAGTATTAATTACCTTTGATCAGCCTGATCGGGTTACTCAAGTGATCCACGCCGCAAAGCAAATCGCTCCTGAGCTTGAGGTGATGGTGAGAACACGAAAGGATTACCATTTAGACGACCTCTACAAAGCGGGAGCGAATCAAGTGGTGCCAGAGCTTCAGGAAGGTAATTTGATGTTGATCTCGCAAGTGCTTCACTATGCCGGTGTGCCTATGTCTCGTATTTTAAAGCGGGTAAGGGCTGAGCGGAAAGGCCGTTATGATCACCTTCATGGATTTTACCCTGGAGAGACTACCGAAATCACTTACGGAACCCAGGACAAGTTAGAGTTTATCCATGCTGTGGTATTGGGAGGCTCTTCTTTTGTACTTGGTAAGCAAATTGCTGACATTGACTTTTCTCGCTTGCGGGTGAGATTAAAAGGCTTGCGCCGACATGGGCAAGAGTTTGCTGATCCAGACCAAGCGTTGATCTTCCAAGCGGGAGACGTATTGGTGGTAGCAGGTAAACCTCGGCGGGTAGAAAGAGCAGAGCGCTACTTTTTAGAGGGAGATTAGCGCAATCGCCGCAGCTTGTTGTCGAACTTCATTTTCGCAGTGCTTACATGTCATAGAGGTTTTTAATGTCGTCGTAATGGGTGTATTTAAAGCGGCCGTTTTGTTTTGAGTAGTACAAGGCGGCGTCTACCCGTCGCATGATATGGTCGGCATCTAGCTCGCTGTCAAGCTGGTAAGTCGCAATCCCGATACTGAAAGTGACTATTTCTTTTACTTTACTGCCTTTGTGTTCGATATTGGCGGTTTCTATGGCTTTTAACATGTTTTGAGCAATTTGCTCAGCACCGAGTTGGTCTGTGTCGGGTAAAATAACCACAAACTCTTCACCGCCATAGCGTCCGACAAAGTCTTGTGTGCGTCGAATGGCGCTTTGGATAATTTCAGCCGTTTTTTGCAAGGTTTTATCACCCGCCGCGTGGCCGTAATGGTCGTTGTAATACTTGAAGTAATCAACGTCAATGAGCATTGCAGACAATTGCCAGCGATGACGCTGGGCGAGGCTTAGTTCTTGTTGAATGCGAATGTCAAAAGCTCTGCGATTCGCAATTTTAGTGAGCCCGTCGGTGAGTGACAGTGTGTGAAGCTTTTTATTTTGTTGGTTAATGGTATGGGAGAATAAATAAAGCGCGTGCTCTAGTTCGTCAATTTCATCGCCCTGCGTAGGGTTTTGATACCATTTTTCTTTGGGCAAACTCTTGTGCAGGGTTGCTGTTAGTTTACGTAGACGTTTCACCACGCGCGAGTGGATCAGGTAATAAGACAAAAGCAGTGTAAACGCCGATACGATAGCCGAGATTTTGAACCATTTTTCTTGGCTTTCCATATCTTGAGATAACTGCGCGATTTGTTGTAAACCTTGTTGGTTTTTGTAATACGAGAGCTTGCTGGTGGTACGCGCATAGTCGTTGATCATATTACTGATGAAGTGCTCTCTCCCTCTGCTTTTCCCCGCTATTTTTAAATAGGCTGTGAGTTCGTGATAAAGGCCGCTATTGCCGTAAAGCAACTGCGATAACGAATCGGCCAGTGTGCTAGCATCCGCTCTTAGCGCAGCAGGGAGTGACGGAATGGTTGTTTTTAGGTCGACTAACTTTTGTTGGGTAACGCGTTCTGACTCTCTGATTTCTGTTAAACGGTTACTGTTAGTGATACTAAAGGTATCTGACAGAATAGAAGAAAATTCAATGGCCCACACCATCACCGCTTCGGAGGCGTTCGAGTGTTGCGTCGCATACTCGACAAATCGGTGTTGCATGGTTTTACGGATCACCTGCATTTGTTGCTTTTGTGACAAAATATGACTTTGATAATTGAGTTTTGTCTTAATGAGCTGACTGAGTTCCGTCATGTCACTACTGATCACGTTCAGTTGTTTGATCAAATTGTCGCTCATATCCAAAGATGCGGTCATTTTCTCGGTTTCGGCGAGTTGTTTTTGTACGGTTTCTTCGGCAATACGTCGGATAGCAGGGCTATTGGCCTTAGTGAGTTGTTCTAGTGCGTTGAATAACTGGTTGGCTTGTAACACGGTATCACTGTACTGCAGCATGCCAGGAACAGATTCGTCGGCGATGTTGCTTAAAATATTTTGCGAAAGCGTTAAACGCTGGAATAGCAAAAAGCCTATCACTACCAGCAGCGTGACTACCGCGAAGAGAATAACCCCTAATTGGCGACCAACCGTGAGGTGGCGTACCGAATGGGCGGCTTTTTTTATTTTAAAACTGACAGCGTCAGTTTGGTCTTCCATTATCACGCTATTGTTTCCCTGCTACATCCATAAGTCGACCATCAATTTGTGGGGAAATGGTTTGAGTAGATTGAATCGTGTCTGATATTACATCTGTCAGTAATTGGTTTTTGGGGCGCGCGTAGGGTTTGGTGGGGCTGTCTTTCAGCATGCTGTAGCCGTCACCACCATTCGCCACATAATTAAGCGTTGCAACAGCATAGGTTTTGTTTGGGTCTAATGGTTCGCCATTAACCGAGACCGACAACAGCCGCTCACCGGCAGGTGCATGGGAGTCATAACGAACCCGCATGCCTGAAACATGAATAAAGCGGCCGTTGGCGTTTTCGATGGCGCTCAAACTGTGTTCGAGTGTTGCTAAGATGTTTTTACCGCTTACATTAATCAACACTACGCTATTTCGATAAGGCAAAATGTTCACGATGTCTCTGTGTGAGATCACACTATTTTTCATGTATACCCTGTCACTGCGAATGGTACCGCCATTGACCAAGCCAATTTCCGCATCGGTGTATTCTCGCAAGGCGTCGGCAATAAAATTACCGAACGCATTTTCTTTGGTGCGTACCGCGCTTCTGGTTAGATCTAATGTTTGATCAGAAGTGCCTAAGGGAATGTCTAACAGAAAATCCATACGTGATTCATAGTCGTTTTCCAACGCTTGAATTTCACTGTCGGGTTGTTGCGCTAGTAGATTTATAAATTCGATTTTATGTGTAACGGCAGAGCTTGCATTAGGCTTTTTTAAGGCAACGTGTACCATGGAAGCAAGCCCGGTGACCAATATGTTTCTCGGGTGCTGCGGCTTGAATGCATCGGTTTTCATTTCGAAATGGGCGTCTTTTTGGAATGCCAGATCGATAACGCCAGCATCGAGTAACCGGTCAACCTGTGCCATATTGGAAGAATACAGTAAAACGATAAAGTCGACGTTGAGTTGCTTTAGAGTTTGCGACAGTGTTTCAACTGCCGGAATGGCATCTAAAATTTTAATCCGTTTAAACGCATATTTTTGAACACTTGCGGGGTCTAGAATGGAGATTACACCTAACGTGAACCCCGACTTTTTAATGATGGCGTAATCTTCAATCCCGTCTAAATTTTTGTCTTGTAACGGATCGAGTATATTACCCGCAACCATAGGAAATGCCGCTTCGTAAGAACGCAAGGTTAACTCGTCTTCAAAATAACTAAACTCGCGCATTGCAACCCCGTAAACATCAGGCTCTACGCTATTCATGATGTCAATGATGTGCGCGCCTCTATCCATAGCAGACAAAGCACTCGGCCCCAAACTGTCGCCGCCAAATAAGAAAAAGGTGGGGGCATCTTGTTTTCTGAACGTGTCAACAACCGTGCCCATTTGAGCAAAACTACCGGTTTGCTCGCTGTTGATGTGTGTCATTTCTGCATTAAACAAAATATGGATCGTTTGTTCGGCATAAACGGGTTGATGTAACAACAAGAGCAACGCCAAAACCATACGGGTAGCTCTCTTAAAGTGACGAGCCTGAGCCGAATAACTGGGTGTGAAAAGCATTGTTAAGAGTAAGGCCTTTAATATGCAGGGAATATTTGGTTATTTTTACTACAGATTACTGATGACGAGGTTGTGTTGCAACGAAAAAGGCGAAGAATTGTTCTTTTTTATTCGATGTAACAAGGTTGTTTACATCGACTTTATTGATACTCTGCATTGGCCTGCAGGGTGCGTGCCGCGTTTATCACGGGCCGACAGTGGCGCCCCGTGATTGGTAGTCAATTATGCTACCCGATCTTTTTTCAGTTCGTCGAATTGACGATTAAGGTCGTATTTACTGTCGGTGACAATACTTTCTAACACTTCAACACGCTCGCGCAACGCCGCTAGTTCCTGTTCCAACGCTGGATCATTTTTGAATTTGGTTTTGTGTTGTTGATGTTTAGTTGCCACTTTGACAATAGAAACAATCATTCCAGAAATAATAGCGATAATTGCAATTGCAGTTAAGTTCATAACGAATCCCTCTTCTTCACTGTTTCAATAACTATAATCAATAATGTAACGGATTGCTCATTCATTTATAATAGCGCGCTCGCATTGCCGTGAGCGGGTGAAATTAATGAGATTCAAACCAACCATTTTCATTGATACAGCAAATAGTTTGCCATCTGTTATTTTTAATAAAAAACAATAGGATAGATTTTTACAGTTGTTGTCCTTTATTTTCGAGTTAGTGAATTTGACCAATGAGTAATGAGTCTGACCATAACGATGCGTATTGGATGCGTCACGCATTAGCATTAGCTGATAATGCCGAGGCGATCAATGAAGTACCTGTTGGGGCTGTCATTGTCTCTCATGACGAAGTGATTGGGGAGGGGTGGAATACGCCAATAACTGACCATGACCCAAGTGCCCACGCTGAAATGCGCGCAATCAAAGCCGCAGCGTTACATCGGCAAAACTATCGCGTTGTTGATGCCACACTTTACGTTACGCTGGAGCCCTGCCCAATGTGTGCTGGCGCACTTGTTCATAGTCGTATTACACGTGTTGTGTTTGGCGCATTTGATGAAAAAACGGGTGCCGCTGGTTCAGTCATGCAGCTTTTACAACATCCGCAATTGAATCATCAAATTGAGATTACCGGGGGGGTGTTGGCAAAAGAGTGTGGGGAAAAGATTTCTGCGTTTTTCCAGCGAAGGCGGAAGGAGAAAAAAGCGTTAAAAGCCCTACAAGCTAGCGGGAAGTTGTAGTAGGGCTTGGCAAAACAACGTCGAAGTTCATGAAATTACGACGTCGGTTGAGTACTTTTTGATGTGAGCGACGCAGCATGCTGCGACGACGGTTACTGTTTCTCATTGTTATACCTCTTGTTAATAGGGTTTTGTTTCTTTTCATTGTTATACCTCCAGCCTTATACAGCATTCGAGCGATAAAGCGAACAGGATTGCACTGCTTTTGTTGGTCACAATGTCGTTACGAATAACAGCTAACTTCGGATGTATTTGTTACTCGCTAGGCAAAGTATCAACAGAATATGAAGGCTTTGTGACAAGTTTCAAGATGACTTACAGAAATTTCTCTTTATCGATTACTGCGGGCGTGTTTGAGTTGTTGTGTTGGGCTGAGTAACCGGTTTTTCAGTGCTAGGTTGTGCTTGCTCATCAAGCCAAATTAAGGTGTCGTAATAGCGTCGAATATTTTCTACGTAGTGAAGCGCTTCGTCGCCGCGAGCGAAACCATAGCGGGTTAAGCGGTAGTATTTCTTTTGTTTCAGTTGTGGAAGGCGTTGTTTTACGTCAAGCCAAACATCTGGGCTACCGCCTTGACGCTGGGTTAACACTCGTGCATCTTCTAAGTGACCCAGACCAATATTATACGCCGCCAGCGCCATCCATACTCGGTCTGGTGAAGGGATTCGCGCAGGAATTCGACTGAGCAAACTCGCAAAGTAGGTGGCGCCACCACGAATACTTTGCTGTGGGTCTTCTCGGTTGGTGACATTCATATCTGATGCGGTTTCTACGGTGAGCATCATCATACCAACGACCCCTGTTTTCGACACCGCATGGGGTTTCCAGTGACTCTCTTGATAGCTCATCGCGGCAAGTAGTCGCCAGTCTACATTGTTGGCGTGCTGTTCAAAAACAGGGCGGTATGTCGGGAGTACGGTTTCTACGGCGTCCATAAACGCTAATGTGTCGACATAGTCGAAGCTGCGAACGTGGCCGTAGTACTTTTCTTCGAGCATGGCCAATTTGCCCGACTGTTGTAAGGTGCCAAAATATTCTAATAGTGCGGCTCGGATAGAGTCGTCGCCGTTATTGGTTAATAACCAAGATACCGGCTGCACTGCCGCTATATTAAAAGCGATAGACAAATCTGGGTAACGGCGTCTCAACATATCCACGATATTACTGTCGGCTATGGTGTAAGTGAGCTCACCTGATGCCACCATTTCTAATAATTCTTGTTGATCACTTTCGTCAGTCGTACGCCACTGCAGCGCGTTATTCTGTGCTTTCAATTGGTTTAATACAGAGTCATGGCTACTGTGAGCGACTACCATCAGCAAGCCATCTAGGTTGTTTAAATCTCTAGGTCTAGGGCTACGCTTGTGATAAATCAGCTGTAAATCAACCTGTTCATACGCTGGGCCGCTGATAAATTGTTGGGTTAATTCTGTCGTGGTAACTTGGCCTGTAGCGACAATGTCCATTTGACCATTGGCAAGCTGCGGCAATAATTCTTGGTATGAATAAAACGGGAACACCTGTAATTCGACACCAAGGTAGTCAGCAAAGCCTTTAGCCAATTCGTATTCCAACCCTTTAGGGCCATCAGTACCAATGTAATATGTAGTCGGGCCATAAATGGTGCCGAGCTTGACTATTTTTTGCTGTGTAATTTTAGCGATGTCATCGGGGCGTTGTGGCTCAGTGCAGCCAAAAAGTACAAACAACCCGATAATACAGAAAATTCGTTCCACGCTTATGTTCTAATTGATTGAGACGCAAAACCTATTGTGACCATTTTCTATTATATAACAATAGCTGTTTGATAATTGGTGACAAATTCGACATGTTTATAAGTACTGAAAATTTTCACTTTGTACGACAAAACCGTTGGAATCGGTGAAAGTGGCAATTGGTCGTGCCAGTTTTTCAAATAAGTTGGTGAATATCTGACAACTTCTAGTTACCAAGCGTGGCCTTTTCCTCTATAATCCGCGTCCGAATACGACTCAACACCAGGCTGTCTTCAGCTTACCTGTTGGCACCTGCATCAACTATCGGGTACTTATTATGTTGGTCCTTCGCGGCGCACCGGCTCTGTCTGCATTTCGTCAAGACAAACTCACGCAACAATTTGCTCAAGCGGGCATCTCAATCAATGCTGTTTACAGCGAATTCGTTCACCTTGTTAATGTATCTCAAGCTTTGAGTGAAGAAGCATCTCAAGTTTTAGATAAACTACTTACGTATGGCCCCAAGCAACAAGAGCAAACACCTCAAGGTGCCTTGTTTTTAGTGACACCTCGCGCAGGGACTATTTCGCCTTGGTCTAGTAAAGCGACAGATATTGCACATAACTGTGGCTTGTCGAGCATTGAACGTATTGAGCGCGGTTGTGCTTATTACATTGATGTGGATGGCGAGTTATCTGACAGCCAACGTCAAGGGATTTCTGCGGTATTACACGACCGCATGACCGAGCAAGTCTTTAGCGACCTTGAGGCGGCATCGGCGTTGTTTGAACAAGCCGAAGCAAAAAGCTTTGATTCGGTAGACGTGTTGGGGCAAGGGCGTGACGCCTTAGCGAGTGCAAACCAAACGCTAGGTTTGGCCCTCGCTGAAGATGAAATCGATTATTTACATGAGAACTTTGTAAAGCTTGGCCGTAACCCGAACGATGTTGAGCTTTATATGTTTGCTCAAGCAAACTCTGAGCATTGTCGTCACAAAATTTTTAACGCAGACTGGACCATCGACGGCGAAGTTCAGCCAAAGTCATTGTTCAAGATGATTAAAAACACCTTTGAACTTTGCCCTGATTATGTTTTTTCTGCTTATAAAGACAACGCAGCTGTAATGGAAGGGTGGGAAGCTGGCCGTTTCTTCCCTGATCCCGACACTCATCAATACGCTTATCATCATGAAGATATCGCGATTTTGATGAAGGTTGAAACCCACAACCACCCTACAGCCATTTCTCCTTTCCCTGGCGCAGCTACCGGTTCAGGTGGTGAGATTCGCGACGAAGGCGCAACAGGTCGAGGCTCCAAGCCAAAGGCGGGTTTGGTGGGTTTCACCGTGAGTAACTTACACATCCCTGGATTAGAACAACCCTGGGAAGTGGCATACGGTAAACCACAGCGCATTGTGAGTGCACTAGATATCATGATTGATGGCCCATTGGGTGGCGCTGCATTTAACAACGAGTTTGGCCGTCCGGCACTACTGGGTTATTTCCGTACTTACGAACAAGAAGTTACAAGCTTTAATGGCAAAGAAGTACGTGGTTATCACAAACCCATCATGCTAGCTGGTGGCTTGGGTAACATTCGCAACTCGCACGTAGAAAAGGGTGAGATTACTGTTGGTGCCAAGCTTATCGTGCTTGGTGGTCCAGCGATGAATATCGGCCTCGGTGGCGGTGCAGCATCGTCTATGGCATCAGGGCAGTCTAGCGAAGACCTAGATTTTGCTTCGGTACAGCGCGATAACCCAGAGATGGAACGTCGCTGCCAAGAAGTGATCGATGCGTGTTGGCAGCTTGGTGACGAAAACCCGATTCAATTTATTCATGATGTTGGCGCTGGTGGTTTGTCCAACGCAATGCCTGAATTAGTGAATGACGGTGGCCGTGGTGGTCGCTTCCAATTGCGCGATGTACTCTCTGATGAGCCGGGCATGACGCCGTTAGAGCTATGGTGTAACGAATCTCAAGAGCGTTATGTGCTTTCTGTATCACCTGAAAAATTAGCTGTGTTTGAGGCGATTTGTCAGCGTGAGCGCGCGCCATTTGCGGTCATCGGTGAAGCGACTGAAGAACCTCATTTGTTATTGAGTGACAGTAAATTCGACAATCAGCCAATTGATATGCCGCTTGATGTACTGTTAGGCAAGCCACCTAAAATGCATCGTGATGTGAAATCTGAAAGCGTAACGGGTGATGCCATCGATCGTACCGACATCACATTAGCTGATGCGGCTCAGCGCTTGTTGCGTTTACCGACAATTGCAGAAAAAACCTTTTTGATCACGATTGGCGACCGCTCTGTAACGGGCTTGGTGAGCCGAGATCAAATGGTTGGTCCTTGGCAGGTACCGGTAGCTGACGTAGCAGTGACGGCTTCGGCATTTGATACGTATCATGGTGAAGCTATGTCGATGGGTGAACGCACACCGGTTGCACTGCTTAACTATGGCGCTTCTGCGCGTTTAGCTGTTGGTGAAGCACTCACCAATATCGCTGCAGCACACATTGGTGATTTGAAGCGTATTAAATTGTCTGCAAACTGGATGGCGGCAGCGGGTCATCCGGGTGAAGACGCCGGTTTATACGAAGCGGTAAAAGCGGTCGGTGAAGAGCTTTGCCCTGCACTTGGTTTGACTATCCCTGTGGGCAAAGACTCCATGTCGATGAAAACGGCATGGCAGGAAGACAGTGGCGAAGATAAGGCGGTAACATCACCGTTGTCTCTAGTGATTTCAGCATTTGGTGCAGTGACCGATATTCGTAAAACAGTCACTCCACAATTGCGCACAGATAAAGGCGACACACGTTTGTTGCTTATTGATCTGGGTGCGGGCCAAAATCGACTAGGTGCAAGTTGTTTGGCTCAGGTCTATCAGCAGTTAGGTGATAAGCCTGCTGACGTCGATAGCCCTGAATTACTGGCTAACTTCTTCAATGGTGTACAGCGTTTAGTTGAAGCAGGTTATGTGCTTGCGTATCACGATCGCTCGGATGGTGGCTTGTTTACTACGGTAGCCGAAATGGCGTTTGCGGGTAAAACGGGTGTGTCTGTATCACTTGATACCCTCAATAATGATGACCTTGCAGTATTGTTCAACGAAGAACTTGGTGCTGTGATTCAAGTGAAATCAGAAGACCTCGAAAAGGTTAATGCTATTTTAGCTGACGCCGGTCTCGCTGATTTGACCCATGATATCGGTACGTTGAATACCCACGATAGCGTAGAGTTTACACGCAACAATGTTGCAGTATTGAGTGATACTCGTGTGGCTTACCGTACCATGTGGGCAGAAACTACGCACAAAATGCAGGCCATGCGCGACAACCCGGCTTGTGCTGACCAAGAATTTGCCGCTAAACAAGACATTGCAGATCCAGGTTTACACGCCGCTTTGACGTATGACATTAACGAAGATGTCGCGGCGCCAATGATCGCAACTGGCGTTCAACCTCAAGTGGCTATTTTGCGAGAGCAGGGCGTGAACTCTCATTTAGAAATGGCTGCAGCATTTACTCGCGCTGGATTCAAAGCCATTGATGTGCACATGAGCGATATTCTCGCTGGTCGCGTGTCTCTTGAGCAATTCAGTGGTTTAGCTGCTTGTGGTGGGTTCTCTTACGGTGACGTATTAGGAGCTGGCGAAGGTTGGGCAAAATCGATTTTGTTTAACAGCCGTGCACGCGATGAGTTTGAAGCTTTCTTTAACCGCAACTCAACCTTTAGTTTGGGTGTGTGTAATGGTTGTCAGATGTTGTCTAATCTCAAAGCGCTCATTCCTGGAAGCGATGCGTGGCCGCACTTTGTGACTAACCAATCGGAGCGTTTTGAAGCCCGTGTTGCAATGGTCGAAGTGGCTGAGTCTAACTCTGTATTGCTTCAGGGTATGGCGGGATCGCGTATGCCTATTGCTGTGTCACATGGCGAGGGGCGTGCTGAGTTTGCTCAGGCTGGTGGTGTTGATGCTGTGCAATCTCAAGTTGCCTTGCGTTATGTTGATAACTACGGCCAAGTGACGCAACAATATCCAGCAAACCCGAATGGTTCACCTGAAGGCATTACAGGTCTTACTACTACAGACGGTCGTTGTACTATCATGATGCCTCACCCAGAGCGTGTTTTCCGTGCGGTTGCTAACTCTTGGCGTGCTGATGAGTGGCAAGAAGATAGCCCTTGGATGCGTATTTTCAGAAACGCGCGTACGTTTGTGAATTAAAAGGGATCAAAAAAATGGCAGCAAGGTGTCAAAAAATTGTCCAGACACCTTGTCAATGCCGTTTAAGCGTTATACAGTGGTAATCACGCTAGGAATGCGTAGTAGAGACAAGGACTTGTGTGGTTAGGGTAATGGCTGGTTAGTAGTAATTACTGGCACAAGATAATAAGAGACGAGTATGAATCGTTCATCTAAAGGCTTTGGTTTGAGCGGGGTCGCATTAGCTGTTGTATTTATGTTTGTAACAGCCGTATTTAGTACTTCCGCCAAGTCAGCAGATGTCCAAGAATCACAGTCAGTGATTCAACAAAAATAACACGCATCTTTGCGCAAAAAAATTCAAAGTTAAATCAATCAGCGGCGCCGTTGGCGTTCGCGATTGATTTGCTTTTGCTCCGGGTGTTTCTTCAACAATACATAGGTTGCCCCTAAACCGCCGTGCTGCGGTTGTGCTGTATGAAACGCAATCACTTCATCAATTTCTTGTAGCCAGTGGCTGACATAGCTTTTCTTGAGCGCAGGGAAGGGTTTACTTTCTCTACCCAAGCCGTGTTGAATTAATACGCAACGCGCACCTTGATTATGTGCGTTTTGCAGGGTGACGTAGACTTGCTCTCGGGTTTGTGCCAGTGAAAGTCCGCTGATGTTTAGCCGTGTATCTATTTGGTATTTCCCCAGTCGCAAGTTCTTATACACGCCATCTTGAATACCGGCCTTTTTGTATTCCAGATAGTCTTCTGGTTGTACGGGCGTCACGCCTTCCATACTGAGTGGAATGTGTTGAACATTGTGGGTCTGATGTAGAGAAAACCGCGCTTGTTTTTCGGCAACAGAGAGTGCAGCGTTGTGATGATACACTCTATCGTTTTGTTGAAGCGGCTTTACGTCACCCATTTCACTTAAAAAGTCCAACATGTCGTCATGTTGCTTTTCAGCAGCATTAGCTGCGTTATTATTGTCTTGTTTCATTGTTCGGAGCCATGTATTCATCGATGGTCTAGCTTAGTTATACACCTATTGGGCATGTGTTGATCACGTTTTACTGATGGTAACTTCGCGTTGTGCCTGTTTTGGTGTTTCGCTTTCTATTCGATTTTTCGCAAATAAATGGAGCAGTACTGTAAACCTCAATTTGCGCAATTGAGGGCGAATAAGCAATGGTTTTTACCCGTTTGGCTATTCAATTGCGTTTATTTTCACCCGTTGTTTACGCATCGCCTAATAATGCAGTTTTTAACTCATTGATTCGTATGTTTTTTGGTCAGCGAGAAGTGTCCAAAAAAGCCCATGTTAATAAAATGTATATAAACCATGTTTGGGTGGATAAACTTCGTTACAGTGTTATTAAACACGGTCATTGATGGAAAAATAGCCCTTTAATTAGTAGGTTTATTGTAAGGTCTCGTTCGTTGTCAACCTATAACTGTTTGATTTTTATAGCGTGGCTAACTTTATTTTAAATATCCACACAAAAAATGAGCGATTAGCGCCTAATGTACGTAAAGTTAACTTTGTTTGTACTTTGAATTTTGGTATCATTTTGCGCCGAAATTTTAAAAATAATAGCGTTTGTTATTATTTGACGAATCGAATATTAGAGAATCGACGCTCATGCTAACGGGTTGGATGCGCCTACTGATAGGCCCATCAATAATGACTAATTCGCCTCACACTCAAGAGGCCACTATCGCCGACAACCGTTCGGTGATGGCGTCGTTTGTCCGCTTTATCATTGCTTGTGTTCTACTATCAACCGTTTTAATCAATGCCACAGAGTGGGAGAGTTCTATTTTAGACTCGCTACTTATGGAAAGCGTTGCTTTTGCCGGTTTTGGTATTGCTATGGCAACCCTCTTCGTTTTCTACACATTGGCGCCTTGGGTGTTAATGTTCTTAACCCCTACCCAATATCGTGGGGTTAAAATCCAAAAATTCAAACGGCAAGTATTAGAAGTATTTGCGCGCTCAATTCCGTTAACTGTTCACGGAAGTCGAGCTCCCCCAGAATGCGCGTAAAGGTGAGTCGCTAGACACCTGGCTTTTTTAAGCGAGTTGTTTGAGAGCATCTGCGTTACGCCACGCCGACGTTCAAGACTCATCTTTATATTGCATGTTTTATACTGGCTTCGGCTAGTAAATGAGTGTCGTACTACATCTAGTGCGATTGGGTTGTAAACCATTGGGTTATAGGAAGATACCTTTGTTAATTCGTAACCTTAGTAAATTGGCTCTGTTGTTCGCAATGCTTAGCTTAGCTGGCTGTGCGGGTGGCGTGCTTGATCCGAAAGGACAAGTGGGCATGGAAGAGAAGTGGCTAATCATTGTCGCGACTATTCTAATGCTACTTGTTGTCCTACCTGTAATCGGTATGACCTTGTATTTCGCTTGGAAATACAGAGAAGGTCGTGACCATGAAATCTATGCGCCTAAATGGGCTCACTCGACCAAAATCGAGACAGTGGTATGGGTAATTCCCATCATCATTATCGTGGTTTTGGGTGTGATCACTTGGCGTTCTACCCACGCGTTGGACCCTTACAAGCCTATTGAAGGCCGCGGGGAACACATGACGGTTGAGGTAGTTTCACTAAACTGGAAATGGCTCTTCATTTATCCAGAGCAAGGCATTGCGTCAGTGAATGAATTAGTCATTCCTAAAGACGTGCCAGTGAAATTCAAGATCACCTCCGAAGGCACAATGAACTCGTTTTTCATTCCTCAATTGGGTAGCCAAATCTACTCAATGGCAGGCATGGAAACACAGCTTCATTTGATTGCTGACCACGCGGGTACATTCGATGGCTTCTCTTCAAACTACAGTGGTGCTGGTTTCACCGGTATGCAGTTCGACACTATCGCGACTGAAACACAAGCGGACTTTGATGCTTGGGTTGCAAAAGTAAAATCGTCTAACGATGCACTTACTCAGGAGCGCTACGCTAAGTTAGCTGAGCCTACTGAATATCACCCAGTAGAATACTTTGGCACAGTGTCAGAAGGGCTTTTCCATTCTGTTGTGATGAAGTTTATGCAAGATCACGGCTCAATGGATTTCTACGGAAAGCCCAATAATGCTGTGGGTCATGAAAAGACTGAAGTAATGCGTCACCATAACGCAAATACAGGCGGTCATCATGAAAGTGGCGGTGAGGAGTAATCATGTCATTTTTAGGTAAATTATCAATTGAAGCCGTACCCTACCATGAGCCTATCGTCATGGTTACATTGGGTGTGGTTGCAGTGCTTGGACTCATTGTTGCGAGTCTAATCACCAAACACAAAGGCTGGGCGCCGCTTTGGAACAACTGGATCACATCTGTTGACCATAAACGCCTAGGTGTTATGTATATCGTACTTGCGATGATCATGCTTCTGCGTGGTTTTGCTGACGCTATCATGATGCGTACTCAGTTAGCCGCTGCTACCAATGGTGCAGAAGGTTATCTGCCTCCAGAACACTATGACCAAATCTTCACGGCTCACGGTGTCATCATGATCATCTTTATGGCGATGCCATTTATGATTGGTTTGATGAACATCATCTTGCCATTGCAGATTGGTGCGCGCGATGTGGCATTCCCATTCCTGAACAACCTAAGTTTCTGGTTGACTGCAGGTGGTGCAATCCTAATCAACATCTCGCTAGGTCTGGGTGAATTTGCAAAAACAGGTTGGGTAGCGTATCCACCACTTTCAGGGTTGGAATACAGTCCGGGGGTCGGGGTCGACTACTATATATGGGCGCTGCAGATATCCGGTTTGGGTACCTTGCTGACTGCCGTTAACTTCTTGGTTACTGTATTTAAGATGCGTGCACCAGGTATGAAGTTAATGGATATGCCTATCTTTACTTGGACTTGTACTTGGGCAAACATCCTAATTGCTGCTTCATTCCCAATCCTCACTGCAGTATTGGCAATGTTGACGTTAGACCGTTACCTAGATTTCCATTTCTTTACCAATGACGCTGGCGGTAACGCCATGATGTATATCAACCTATTCTGGGCATGGGGTCACCCTGAGGTATACATTCTGATTTTGCCTGCATTTGGTATTTTCTCAGAAATCATTTCTACCTTTACTGGTAAGCGTTTGTTCGGTTACAAGTCGATGGTTTATGCAAGTGGTGCGATCTCAATTCTAGGTTTCATCGTTTGGCTACACCACTTCTTCACAATGGGCTCAAGCGCAAACGTGAACGCCTTCTTTGGTGTGATGACTATGATCATTGCGGTACCAACAGGGGTTAAACTGTTTAACTGGTTGTTCACTATGTACCGTGGTCGCCTACGCATTGGTGTACCGGTAATCTGGACACTTGGCTTCATGGTTACCTTCTCTATTGGTGGTATGACAGGTGTTCTACTTGCTATCCCTGGTGCTGACTTCGTCTTGCACAACAGCTTGTTCTTGATTGCTCACTTCCACAACACCATCATTGGTGGTGCGGTGTTCGGTTACCTAGCAGGTTTTGCTTTCTGGTTCCCGAAAGCGATGGGCTTCAAGCTTGACGAAAAATGGGGCAAGCGCTCTGCTTGGTGCTGGATCGTTGGTTTCTTCGTAGCCTTTATGCCACTTTATGTGTTGGGCTTCATGGGTATGACTCGTCGTCTTAACCATACGAACAACCCTGATTGGAACATCTGGTTATACATCGCTACTGTGGGTGCATTTATCATCCTATTCGGTATCGTGTTCCAGTTGGTTCAACTATACGTTAGCTTCAAGAATCGTGAAGCGCTTAAAGACACGACAGGTGATCCGTGGAACGGTCATACACTTGAGTGGTCTACTGCGTCTCCACCTCAGTTCTATAACTTCGCGAAAATCCCACATGTTCACGACATCGATGCATGGACTGACATGAAAGAAAAAGGCGAAGCATACAAGCTTGAAGAAAGCTATGCGCCTATTCACATGCCTAAGAATACCTCAGCTGGTATTTTCATGAGTGCAGGATTCACTGCGTTCTGTTTTGCTATGATCTGGCACATTTGGTGGTTGGCAATCGTTGGCCTTGTTGGCGGCATCGTGACGTTCTTGTTCCGCTGCTACAACAA
Organism: Alteromonas sp. ABE4_545; assembly: GCF_056161325.1. Classification (NCBI taxonomy): domain Bacteria; kingdom Pseudomonadati; phylum Pseudomonadota; class Gammaproteobacteria; order Alteromonadales; family Alteromonadaceae; genus Alteromonas; species Alteromonas sp. ABE4_545. Next base: position 204,875 of record NZ_JBSWYY010000004.1, on the reverse strand, counting down.
CGACGTAGATTACTACGTACAGCCTGATGAAATTATCGAGATTGAACGTGCTCACCTGAAAGAAGCAGGTGTGAAAGAAGAGGTTTCAGCATGAGTACCATTACATCGAACTTAGATGCGGCTCATGACCACGGTCACGATGAGCATCACGATACAGGCGGAAATACCGTATTCGGTTTCTGGCTGTACTTGATGACGGACTGCTTGTTGTTCGCATCATTCTTTGCAACTTACGCAGTGTTGTTTATGAACACTGCGGGCGGAGTATCGGGTAAAGATATCTTCGAACTTGACTTCGTAGCGGTAGAAACTGCTGCGCTACTACTTAGTAGTATTACCTTTGGCTTTGCCATGATTAGCGCTCACGCTAAGAAAAAAGGCGCGACACTAGCTTGGTTGCTCGTGACCTTCGCTTTTGGTGCAGTGTTTATCGGTATGGAAATCTACGAATTCCATCACTTGATTGTTCATGGCAATGGTCCACAAGAGAGTGCGTTTTTAACAGCGTTCTTCTCATTGGTAGGCTTGCACGGCTGTCACGTTACAGCGGGTTTGATTTGGATGACAGTAATGATCATCGAAGTTAGCAAGCGTGGTTTGGGTGATCGCACTGTAACGCGTCTTAGCTGCTTGAGCTTGTTCTGGCACTTCCTAGACATCGTTTGGATCTGTGTATTCACCGTTGTTTACCTGATGGGAGCCATGTAATGAGTCATAGTCATACAGACAACCATGCCGATCACGGCGACGTAAAATCTTACGTTATTGGTTTCGTATTATCAGTAATCTTAACTGCGATCCCATTTTGGATGGTTATGGAAGGGGGCTTCTCTAAGCCAACGACTTTCTGGACCATTACCATTATGGCAGTAGCGCAAATTTGGGTGCACTTGAAGTACTTCTTGCACTTGAACTTTGTAACCGAAGACGGCAAAGCAAGCACGCTTTCATTTATCTTCAGTGCGGTCATTATCGTACTGGTGGTAGGTCTATCGGTATGGATTATTTACGAATCCAACGCAATGATGATGTACTAGCGCAAGCTAGTACATTGTTTTAGGCAAATTTAGGAGTAATAGACGTGGTGTTTCGTCGCTACTTACAAGTCACCAAGCCCGGCATTATTATGGGAAACCTTATTTCTGTTGCGGGTGGCTTTTTAATGGCCTCTCGTGGTGAGATAGATTGGTTTCTTATGGCCGCAACAATCGTGGGGTTGTCCTTGGTTGTGGCATCAGGCTGTGCTGTGAATAACTGCATCGATAGGGATATTGACGCCAGAATGCAACGGACGCGAAATCGTGTCACGGTAACTGGTGAAATGTCGCTAAAAGCTGCACTTGCTCACGGCATCTTACTCGGCGTAGTAGGCTTTGCATTGCTAGCGACGTACACTAATGCCGTAGCGGTGAGCTTTGCTGCATTGGGCTACGTGGTTTATGTAGGCGTTTACAGCCTGTATATGAAGCGTAACTCAGTATATGGAACCTTAGTGGGCAGTTTATCGGGTGCGGTTCCCCCTGTTGTGGGTTACTGCGCTGTGACCGGCCATTTTGATGGTGCCGCAGCAATTTTACTTGTGATGTTTAGTTTGTGGCAGATGCCGCACTCTTATGCTATCGCGATTTTCCGCTACGACGATTACGCCGCAGCGAATATTCCTGTTCTTCCTGTTGCAGAGGGTATTGAGAAAGCGAAACGTCATATCGTACTGTACATCGGCGTTTATGCGTTGGTGACATTATTGTTACCTCTTGGCGGTTACACCGGCCTGGCTTTTATGGCAGTGGCCTGTACAACCAGCTTTTGGTGGCTAATGATGGCATTAAAAGGTTACCGCAAAGACATTGATGTAACAGGCTGGGCGCGACAAGTGTTTGGATTTTCGATTCTGAATATTACCGTGCTGAGTATTACGATGGCGTTTGATTATCACAGTACTCCCGCATTATTTGCCTTCGCAAACTAAAACGAAAACCCGCCACTCTTGGCGGGTTTTTCATTTGTACTCTACGCGCATTATTTTCTTACTCTTCTGATTTTCATCTCTTTTAAATTGTTTATTCAGCCTCAGTTCAGATAAGATGAATTAGTTTTCATTGGCTTATTCATTTAGAGGGATTTTATATGAAATTATTATTGGGGTGTCTAGCCTGCGTTGTGTTACTCAGTGGGTGTGCGTCAAAAGGGCCGACTGAACAAGCTCGGGCTGCGGTTATTGGTGACTTTATCGAAACTAATGAACTAGAAAGTAAAAGGTCAGTCAACGCATTTCGATTAGACAGCTGGTCGGTACTTTCTGATTATTATGTTGTGATTCGCTCAAGCCCAATGCGGCAATATCTCGTGCAGCTCCAATCTCGTTGCGACTCTCTGGATTACTCTTTTTTAGTGGGTATCCGTCAATTCAGGTCGAATCAGTTATCAGCGGGTACCGATTATTTATTCTCGCCTCAATACGCTGATTTTAGATGCAATATCAAAACTATCTATCCAATCAGTCGAGAACAACACCAAACTCTACTCAAAGAGTTTAATGCGGTAGAACAGAAGGCCGTGAATGAAGCTGAAGAAGCAGAAGCAGCGGATTAAAGCATTGTCTGATAACGGAAGGGGCTAATCGTCCCTTTTTGTATCTGGCGTCCCCACCAGGAGTCGAACCTAGATCTAAGCCTTAGGAGGGCCTTGTTTTATCCATTAAACTATAGGGACGAAGAATCCATTATAAGTACTTCATCGGAAAGGAAAAGCCCTATCGCTTAGCAACAAAATCATTTGCTTGAATATTCGCCAAGTAACTGCCGTCGACACTTTCAACGGTGGCGTTATCTACAAATGCCTCAACAACTTTAACTTTCACTGGAAACAATCGGTATTGCATGTGTTTTCGGTCTAAGTTATCGAAGAATTCTTCTACTTGGTAGAGTGACAGCGTATCTCCAGGAGAAATTCCATGCATACGCCCTAAAGACACATTTAGCTGGTTATTGCTGACCGCAAGTACACGGCCCGTCACGGGCTGACAGGCGAGCGTGTTGTCTACTTCATCCACGAGCGTAGCCAGTTCTTTACTGACGGCTTGTCCGTAATCAGTTCGCCAAAATTGTCGGCTAAATGGGTCCAGCTTAACAAAGCGGTCGTAATCCCAAGGCGCTTCAATATCGTAAGTTTTATCAAATACCCGAGCGCCATTTGCGCCATCAATAAGGCTAATGCTTAAACTAAACGTACGCATGGGCATGTCGTCTTTCCAAAACGCCAATGAGGCACTTTCTGGGCGATGAATACTTAAGTCATTGATAATACCCGTTAGTACGTATTGAGTTTGATATTGAGTCGCAAGCGCCGGCGCCTGATTTTGCACCGTGTAACTTTGCCATTGCGCAGCATAAGGGGCGATGGCACTAATCGCGCTGTATTGCGCGTGTTGCTGAAATAATTGGCGTAAGTGCTGAACACTAGCTTCACCTATAGCCTCTAAACTGCCTTCTTTGGCTTGTACAAAGTGTTCGATAGGGAAGTAAGTGGTAGCGAGGGTACGCAGGTTACCCGCTTGAGAACACTGCTGGGTTTTCGGAAAAATATCGGCGCGAATACTTACGGTAACGTAGTCGTCATGCCACCGTTCTGCAATTAGCTCTAGCTGGTTTACCTCACCTGAACTCGTAATTTCCAAGCCGTCTTTATCTAACAAGCCATTTGTTAAAGACTGCACACTGCGTATGGAGGCACCGGCGAAAATGAGGGCTTGCTTAATGGCTGCTTCGGTGGCTTGTTGCTTGGCTTGCATCTTATTGCCGTTGCGGATTTCAGCTTGCCCTTGAGTTTCAAACCAGGCGGCATGACTCTGCCAACTGATCATAAGGGAAAGGCAACAGCACACCGTTTTTACAACAGTGCTAGACAACAACTTTGAGCGTTTAGCAACTTGTGAACTAGCCTTAAACCACACCATTACAATCTCTACCTAATGTTGATGAATTCACTGAGTGTCAGCAGTCTGACAATATCGTTGAGCATGGTGTGGGAACTGCATTTTTTGTTCCACAAATACATGCAAGTGTAAAAGAAGCGTAAGGGTGGTGTGTTGCTGGCGCGTTTCTTGCTGACGGTACTATGCCAATACAAAAAAGATGGTTCTAAGTATATTTGATGACGGGTATATGCCAAAACGCACCGTTAGTTAAATAGATACCTATATAGGTCGCGCTTGTGTGCCATACTAGATTCAAATAGAGCACTATTAACGGGTAAGAGGTTAGCCTTAAATGATGAATATTCGCCAACGCATGGCAATGGGTGTCGTAGTCTTGACAGTGTTATTTCTGTCGGGGTGTACGAGCTTGTTTGATAAACACGTTGAATGGGAAACCGTTGAGCCAGAAACTTACCCTGTACTCCGTGCAGTCGGCTACGCCCCGATTGAAGCACAAAAAGGTGACAATGATACAGCCAAAACATTAATGGCTATGCGAGCGTCAAAGTTGGACGCGTATCGAGAACTCGCAGAGCAAGTTTATGGGCAGCGACTTAATGGTAACCAGTCGTTGGCTAATCTGGTGATGGACAACGCGCAGTTGCAATCGTCAGTAGAAGGGGTGATCCGCGGTGCTAGAGTGATAAAGTCTTATCCTGTTGGCGAGGACACATACGCTACTGAGCTAGAACTGGATATGCAAAAGGTTTACGATATTTACTTGACCAGTACTCGCCCTAAGCGAGTGAAGAACGTGCAGTACTATTAACGGTATCTCAATTGAAAAAACGGCGTCACTTCAATGACGCCGTTTTTATTATTCTGCCACGCGTTATTAAGCGCTGATACCTTTGCCAAGTAACCCGCCTCGCGTTTTACCTGACTTATCATAAGTGAGCGATTCTTTTGCTCTCAACTCAACCAAAAGGTTGCGAAGGTGCTGAAGTTTCAATTGGCCCTGTTCAACGGCTTTTTGATTAATCTCAGTTCTGAATTGGCATTGCTCCAATAACACTTTTGCCAATTCAATTTTATCCTGAGTCTCTTGAGGTAGTGCTTCGCCGCCCTCAGTCGCCTTTTTATAACTTCGAGCAATTACATCGTCGAGTCGCTCAATCTCGCTAAGGGTGTCTTTCTTTTCATCGAGTAACTTCATTAACGCTTCAGCGTCGCGAGAGCTAATAAGGTGCAACTCTTGTTCGAGCTGAACCTTTAACTTCTCTAGAAGTGCTATTTGATCTGAAATATCCTTAGTCAATACTTGCATAATTGCCATTATCTGCGCCTTACCTTAGGTTAAGCGCCGGACTTCGCTCCAAAAATTTCAGACTCCAGACGAGCAATTTTCTTCGCTAGAGACTGAGCGTCGACCTTATATTCGCCAGACTGAATGGCTTTTTTAAGTTTATCGACTTTTTCTTGATTAACAGGAGCATCAGCACTTTTCTTTTGTACTTGATTAAGTTGCTGCGCAGACTGAGTTAATGACACAGAGTCACTGCGAGGAACGCTCGCCGTAGCTGCTGCTTGCTTCGCCGCATCACCCTGTTGATTCACAGTTTGATTTTGGTTCTGCTGGTTATTCAGCTTTGTGTTATCTAACGGTGGTTTTGGCACACCGTTATTCACATTATTAATTGCCATGATTGGATTCCACTACCTTTAATTTACCTCGATCATTATATCGGCAAATCTGCGCATAACTTTAGTCGTAATTGCACATTTTTTATCTGCTATCACGACAGCCAAGGGTGTTGTGTTAACCCCCAAAGCGTAACACTAAGTTTATCATAAATTTACGATAACTTCCTCTGTACTTGCTACTTGCGCAATAATGCCTTTTTGAGAGTTAGTATTGGTCACCTTAATGGTATCGCCAATGACACCGTCTTGTTCTGCTATGCCGGAAGTTTTCACACGCATAGTCCCAGCCACAGCGCTAATTGTGATTCTGTCGCCTTTACAAACAAAGCACAACATATTTGCTTGTACGGGCTGGCCAGGCCGAACGCGATATTTTAATCTCGCGCCGACTAACGACTCAATGGTAGTGTACGGAGTGTGGCGTAAGCGGTTAACGTCAACTTCTGCCAGCGACAGGTTTTGGGCGCTCAAAACCGTATCGGGACTAATTGTCGAGCTGGTCACTACGATAGTTTGTGTTTTTGTGACTTTAGCAGACGCAAACAAAAACCAATCGTTACTATTACAACTTACTCGCACGGTTAAATACGACGAAGCCAGAGATTCCGGTGCACTGTGGAAGCTATATCCACCCGTACATTCGGGAATAACAATTCGACTATCAATCTGATTAACATCGACTACAATATTTACATCGTCATGAACGCCTTGTACTTCCTGTTGAAGATAGTCATGGACGCCTTGATAGATAGGCTCACGGGGATCCGAAGCATCAGCTTGAGCGAAACTGACACTGTGAATCATGTTAAAAACGACAAGCCAATAAAACGCTTTCATAGTATTTCTTTTTAAGAGATTAAATTTTTTCATGTTCACTTGTTATCATTTTGACTATGATTAAAAGTATCTTGATTGGGCAGGCTTTTTTCGCGCCGCCAGACTGTCGGATTATTGACAGTTCAGTTGAATAGTATTGGTAACGCAATGTTCATGCCCGGAATATTGAATAGAGGTGAAATATGTCTGGAATTCTTGATTCGGTTAACCAGCGAACCCAACTTGTTGGCCAAAACCGACTTGAGTTGTTGCTTTTTAGGCTTAATGGCCGTCAACGTTTCGGGATCAACGTGTTTAAAGTTCGGGAAGTGTTACAGTGCCCGCCACTGACCGCAATGCCGAGATTGAACCCGTTAGTAAGAGGTGTGGCTCATATTCGCGGCCAAACCATATCCGTTATTGACTTGAGCATGGCCACCGGCGGTCGCCGTATTGAAGACCTGTCGACGGCGTTCATTGTTATAGCCGAGTACAATCGCTCGGTACAAGGCTTTTTGGTTGGCGCTGTAGAGCGCATTATCAACACCAACTGGGATACCATCATGCCTCCCCCTCAGGGAACCGGGCGTGCTAGCTACCTTACCGCTGTTACCGAAGTTGAAAATGAGTTAGTTGAAATTCTGGATGTAGAGAAAATCCTCAACGAAATTTCACCATTGAATACCGATGTAAGTGACGAAGTTGCCTCTACTCTGAGTACGGAAGGCAGTGAAGGTAAAATTATCTTTATCGCTGACGATTCTGCCGTGGCACGTAATCAGGTTAAGAAAGCATTAACTACGATAGGTCTTGAAATTGAAATGGCTAAAAACGGTCTTGAGGCGTTGAACCGCCTGAAGCAAATAGCCGAAGAGACTGGCGATGTCACGGATAAAGTCGGTGTATTGGTCTCTGATATCGAGATGCCTGAAATGGACGGCTACACGTTAACGGCAGAGATTAAGAATACCCCTGAGTTACAAAAACTTCATGTTGTTCTGCATACCTCTTTGAGTGGTGTGTTTAACCAAGCGATGGTTAAGAAGGTAGGTGCTGATGACTTTATTGCCAAGTTCCACCCAGACGAACTGGCAACCGCTGTACAAAAATGGCTAAAGCCGACTGAATAGCAACGGAGTGATAGTCGTTGAAAAACAAAGAAGTGTCTCCAGATGCCTATCGAAAGTTTGGTCAATATCTGGAACAACAATGTGGAATAGTACTGGGCGACAACAAACAGTATTTGGTGCGTAGCCGACTCGGCGCATTATTGTATCAATATGATTTTGATGGCATAGATGCGCTTATTCACTCCGCAATTTCTGGTGGTAACAGGCAATTATTGCAACAAGTTATCGACGCGATGACAACAAACGAAACCCTGTGGTTTCGCGATGGTTATCCGTTTGAGCTATTGGTTAAAGACTTATTACCAAAGTTTGCCACCGCACGGCAAAAGGTAAGGATATGGAGTGCCGCTTGCTCTTCTGGTCAAGAGCCTTACTCCATAGCAATGAGTGTGCTTGAATATCAGCGAGCTAACCCGTCAGCATTGCGGTTTGGCGCTGAGATAATCGCCACCGATTTATCCAGTAACATGTTGTCGAAGTGCGCAGAAGGCGTCTACGATGAAATTTCACTTTCTCGTGGACTGTCAAAAGAACGTCAGGATAAATACTTCACGCCTCACAGCAACGGGCTTAAAATACTCAAGCCTGAGGTGAAAAGTATGGTGTCTTTTCGCAGTCTAAACCTTCTGCATAGCTACGCCAGCCTAGGCCGCTTCGACATTGTGTTCTGTCGCAATGTTCTCATTTACTTCGCGCCTGAGATCAAGCAGAAGATCCTGCAACAAATTGCCGGGCAATTGCAGCCTGACGGCATTTTGTTCCTTGGTGCATCAGAATCAGTGAGTAGTGCCGCTGATTTATTCAATATGGTTAAATGTAGCCCAGGCCTTTATTATCAAAAGAAGTAGCGGCATGATTGCCGCTACATTTCAAATATTCCCACCCTGTTAAAACAAATGGCATCAGTATTGCATTCTTCGGTTATCAAACGAGGAGTTTCAATATGGCTATTAATCTCGACAAGCTGACGGGTTTTCACCACAAAGCATTGCAGATCCGCACTCAAACCATGGAAGTGATTTCTGGCAATTTAGCTAACGCCAACACACCTGGATATAAGGCGCGAGCCATAGACTTTCAGAAAGCGATGCAAAAAGCACGCGTTACTGAAGGCGCAAACCTCACTCGAACGAATGAAAAACACATTGGCGGCGGTATAAAAAGCAGTGCTGATATAGGGTTTCGTATGCCAACCCAACCAGATACTGGTGACGGTAACACGGTTGAAGTACAAGCAGAGCGAAATGCCTTCCTTGAAAATGGCATGCGTTATCAAGCTGGTGTTGAGTTTTTAAATGGCAAAATTAAAGGCATGAAAAAAGCAATTAGCGGAGGTCAGGGCGCATGAGTTTATTTAATGTCATGGCAATTTCTAGTACGGGTATGGAAGCGGAAAGTGTTCGCTTGAATACTACCGCGAGTAACATTGCAAACGCGAACAGTGTGAGCAGTAGTTACGGCGAAACCTACCGTGCTCGTCATGCAGTGTTCTCCACTGCGCTGCAAGATGCTGCTAGTCAACAATCTGGCGCCGTGGGCGTGCAAGTTAAAGGTATTGTTGAAAGCCAGGCCCCACTGCAAATTGAATATGCCCCGAATAACCCGATGGCCGATGAAAACGGCTATATCTACAAGCCTAACGTGAATATCGTCGAAGAAATGGCAGATATGATGTCGGCTTCAAAAGCTTACGAGACTAATGTTCAGGTGGCCGACACAACTAAACGGATTTTCCGACGTGTATTGACCCTTGGTCAAGGCCAGTAAGCAAGTATAACAAGTTGAGGATTTTATCGTGAGTACCATCAATACCAATACCGGACTCAATAACGACTTGTACTGGCAAGAAGAGACCGTTGCCGTCGCAGATGGGTCTGAGCAGAAATTATCGCAGGAAGATTTTTTCTCTTTGCTAACTGAACAGTTATCAAACCAAGACCCCACTAAGCCGGTAGACAACGACCAAATGGTCGCGCAGATGACTCAGTTCAGTATGGCTGAAGGGATTTCAGATCTGAATGCCCAATTTGAAAGCTTTGCTAGCTCAATGACGTCTAATCAAGCTCTGCAAGCCTCGAGTTTAATTGGCCGAGACGTACTGGTTGAAAGCAACGTTGGTCATATGGCCGCCGAAGGCGATGGCGTGAAGGGCGTGATCGTCAATGACCAAACCGTCGAAAATATGCAAATTACCATCAGTGATGGTACGGGAGCGGTTGTTAAAGTGATTGATGCTGGCACACAAGGCGCTGGCAATATCGAATTTAGTTGGGACGGAAACGACAGTAGCGGCAATCCTATGCCGGCTGGAGACTATGTGATTTCTGCCTCTGCCCAAGCAAACGGCGAAGGGGTTGCCGTTCCGACTGCCATTTACCGCCATGTGGGTAGTGTAAGTTTGGCAAATAGTAATAGTTCAGATGGCATTATTTTGAACCTAGATGGTGATGCCAACATTAATCTCACCGATGTCATTCAAATTGGTGGATAACAGGAGAATTTAATATGTCTTTTAATATTGCGCTCAGTGGTGTATCCGCCGCACAAAAAGATCTCGACGTTACCGCTAACAACATTGCAAACGTCAATACCGTAGGCTTTAAAGAGTCTCGGGCAGAATTTGGTGATGTATATGCTGCATCTTTGTTAGCCGGTGGGGCGACAAAAGTAGGTGACGGGGTATTAACACAAACCGTTGCTCAGCAGTTTACTCAAGGTAGCTTGCAGTTTACTAACACAGCGCTTGATTTAGCGATTACTGGTAACGGCTTCTTTGCTACGGTACCTGAATTGAGCTCTCGTGATTTTTCTTATACGCGTTCCGGCCAATTTAAACTGGACTCTGACAACTATGTTGTCGACAGTACAGGTGCTCACCTAATGGGCTTCCCGGTAAACCCTGATGGTACGAGTTCATCGGTAGCGTTAAGTACCACTGAACCAGTGCGAATTCCTGACTCTTCGGGTGAGCCTCAAGCTACGTCCGAAGTTGACCTTCGCATGAACTTACCTGCGAATGATACTGCTCTGGATGTGGCTGACTTCGACCCTGATGACGCGTCAACCTATAACGCAGCAACGTCGGTCACCATTTATGACTCGTTGGGCGATAGCCATATCATGACGTATTACTTTGTTAAAGATGATGCAGTAGATAACGAATGGTACGTGATGACTGCCGTGGACGACCAATTGGTTGATCAAACGGATTCCACTGGTAACCCTACCACTCCAGGCGACACGGGTATTTATACCGCGGGTGCAAATACAGGGAACGATGTTACCGCGTCAAAACTGATTTTTGATGCATCGGGTGATTTCGTTGGTATCGAATCTCCAGATGGCGCTGCACAGACCGACTCGAAATTGACTACCGAAGAATTGGGTGCGGGTATTTTGACAAACGGCTCTGATTCGACTCAGCAGATCGCGATTGACTTCAATTTAAATACCACTGAAGCGGCAACAACAGAGCCAACGCAATATGCAGCTGACTTCGAAGTGACTTCCTTGGAGCAAGATGGTTTGCCTGTAGGTCGATTAACGGGAATTGAAATTGGTGCAGACGGTTTGGTAAGAGCGACCTTTTCTAACGGTACATCTGAGCCTATCGTTCGTGTGGCATTGGCGCGATTCTCTAATGAACAAGGTTTGACTCAGGAAAGCAATACTCGCTGGAAAGAGAGTATTTTGTCAGGCGAAGCACTAGCGGGTGAGGCAACGACCGGTACTTTTGGCGAAATCAACTCGTCGGCACTTGAACAAGCCAACGTTAACTTGACCACCGAGTTGATCGACATGATTATCGCTCAACGTAACTTCCAGGCGAACTCGCGAGCATTGGAAGTGAACAACCAGCTCAATCAGACTATTTTGAATATCCGATAAATAGTGCCATTCCCCAATTAGAGGCCGCTTCTGCGGCCTTTGTTTTATTTATAAACAAGGTTTACTTTCCTCTCTCTGTCTATCTTGGCATTACCCTTGCAGTCTTGAACGTTAAGTATTCATTTATCGTCAAAAGATCGTCATGGACAAATTACTCTACATCGCGACAAGTGGCGCCAAGCAAGACCTATTGGGCACTGCGTTGCGAGCTAACAATTTAGCCAACGCACAAACCACAGGCTTTAAAGCTCAGCTTGAACAGGCACGCGCCATGCCGGCATACGGCGAAGGCTTGCCGACTCGCGTATTTGCGATGACAGAGAGCCCAACCAACAACTATGAAGGTGGGGCTATGATCCAAACAGGACGAGATCTTGACGTTGCGATTCAAGGCGATGGCTGGTTTGCCGTTCAGGACGCACAAGGCGGTGAAGCCTATTCCCGCAATGGCAGCTTTCAAATCAGTGCCGATGGGGTACTAGAAGACTCTCATGGCAATCCGGTGATCGGCGATGGCGGTGGTCCTTTGTATCTGCCTCTACCACTCGAAAATTTAAACATCGCGGCTGACGGTACAGTGTCGGTTCGCCCACAAGGTGCACCAGAAACCATTTTGGAAGAAATCGGCCGGATTAAACTAGTTAAGCCTGAATATGCAGATATGGCACGGGGACGCGACGGTTTATTTCGCATGAATGACGGCACCAATGCTGCTGAAGATGAAACCGTGCGAGTGGCAACCGGCATGTTGGAAGGCTCGAATGTGAACGCGGTAGATGAAATGGTCAATATGATGAATTTACAACGGCACTATGAACTGCAAGTCAAAATGATGAAGCAGGCTGAAGAGCTTGATACTCGCGCCAATACCTTGTTGCGTATTATCTAATTTAAAAGTGGTCAGCGTAAGGCTGACAGAGGAGGTAACCATGCATCCAGCATTGTGGATCAGTAAAACAGGTTTAGATGCGGCACAAACCGATGTGTCTGTGGTATCGAACAACCTAGCCAACGCATCGACAGTTGGCTTTAAGAAAGATCGGGCCATCTTCGAAGATTTGCTGTATCAAAATATCAACCAACCCGGTGGCCGTTCTTCGGCTGATACTGAGTTACCGTCTGGTTTGATGTTAGGTGCAGGCTCTAAGGTCGTCGCTACGCAAAAAGCGCATACCCAAGGGAACATGCTCACCACTGATAACGCACTAGATATGATGATTCAGGGTGACGGCTTTTTTGAAATTTTGCGGCCAGATGGCACCATCGCATACACGCGAAATGGTCAGTTTACCCTTAACGATCAGGGCCAAATAGTAACGCCGGGTGCGGGCTTTTTGCTGCAACCTGAAATCACCATTCCCAATGATGCCCAACAAGTGACCGTGTCACAAGATGGCGAAGTGTCAGTTACAATTGCAGGTCAAGCAGATGCACAGGTGGTAGGGCAGCTGAACATTTCTAACTTTATTAACCCTGCAGGCTTACAACCTATTGGTCAGAATTTGTATGTGGAAAGTGCGGTGAGCGGTGACCCTCTACAGGGCGTACCTGGGTTAGAAGGTTTAGGCTCAATTGTGCAAGGTGCACTAGAAACTTCAAACGTTAACGTAACGGAAGAATTGGTTAACTTGATAGAGAGTCAACGCTTGTACGAAATGAACTCAAAAGTCATTTCTGCAGTTGACCAAATGCTTGGACAAGTTATTCAACAACTTTAGTGAGTAATGTGATGCGTGTATTTAGCCTTTTCATCGCGACAGCTATTTTATCGGGTTGTATGAGTACGCCACCAGAGCGTGCTCAAGCCGACGACCCTTTATTCGCGCCTGTCATTCCCGACATGCCTCGTGAAAAGATCGTTGAGGACGGCGGGTTATTTCGCCCCTTTATGGCAAATAGTTTGTATTCAGATGTGACAGCGCGCCGCGTAGGCGATTTGATCACGGTGAATTTGAGCGAAAATACCAATGCGTCAAAATCTGCTGGTACTTCAACGTCGAAAGACACGGCATTAGATATGCAACCTATTGTGGGCTTGGGAGGAAATAACCTGACTGTGAATAACCAGTCGGTACAGCTAGGGGTTTCTTCAAGCAACGCATTTACCGGTGATGCCCAGTCTAACCAAAGCAATAGTTTGTCAGGCAATATTTCTGTGACGGTAGTGAATGTACTTCCCAACCAGAACTTAGTGATCCGTGGTGAGAAGTGGCTTACGTTGAACAATGGCGATGAGTATATCCGCCTAACGGGTATTATTCGCCCTCAAGATATTAGCCCTGAGAATGAGATTGAATCTACCAAAATTGCGAATGCACGCATTCAATACAGCGGCACCGGCACTTTTGCTCGTGCGCAAGAAAAGGGGTGGTTGAATCGCTTTTTCTCGTCAGAGATATGGCCGTTCTAAGGAGTCATGATGAAGTTGTTCAGATTTACCTTACTGGTTTTATTAGCGCTTAGTCCGCTTTCTCAAGCGCAACGCATCAAAGACGTTGCGTCTATTCAAGGGGTACGTAGTAACCAGTTGATCGGTTATGGCTTAGTTGTGGGCTTACCCGGTACGGGTGAGCAAAGCCCGTTCACCGAGCAGAGTTTTAGAACCATGCTAAGCAATTTTGGCATTAGTTTAGACCCTAACACCAAACCTAAAATTAAGAACGTTGCAGCGGTAGCAGTACATGCTGATTTACCGCCATTTGTTAAGCCAGGGCAGTCCATTGATGTGACCGTGTCATCAATTGGTGAAGCGAGCAGCCTTCAAGGCGGTACGCTATTACAAACTTTTCTTAAAGGTGTTGATGGCAACGTTTATGCCGTTGCTCAAGGCAGTTTGGTGGTAAGCGGTTTTGGCGCTCAAGGTGCTGACGGCTCGCGAATTATCGCCAATACCCCAACGGTTGGGCGCATCGCTAATGGCGCATTGGTTGAGCGTGCAGTGGCAAGCGGTTTTGCAAATGGTGACAGCTTAACGCTTAATCTTCATTACCCTGACTTTTCTACCTCAAAAGCCTTGGCAGATGTCATTAATTCCAAGCTAGGCGCTCAACCAGAGAAAGGCTATGTCATTGCGACACCGATTGATGCCGCTTCGGTAAGGGTGTCTGCGCCACGTGATGCGGGTCAGCGCGTTGGATTTTTAGCGACCCTAGAGAATTTTGAGTTCACACCAGCAGAAGCGCCTGCGCGTGTTGTTGTGAACAGCCGTACCGGGACCATTGTTATCGGTAAAGATGTGCGTTTATTACCGGCGGCCATTACCCATGGCGGTTTGACGGTAACCATTTCCGAAAATCAGCAGGTATCTCAGCCGAATGCATTGGCTGGTGGCGATACAGCTGTGACAAGTCAATCTATCATTGATGTGAATTTAGCAGATAGTCGGATGTTTAAATTTGAACCCGGCGTTACGCTTGATCAGCTCGTGCGTGCGGTAAATGAAGTCGGCGCGGCCCCCGGTGATTTGATGGCTATTCTTGAAGCGCTTCGCCAAGCAGGCGCGTTGCAAGGCGAGTTGGTGGTGATCTAATGACTCCTGAATCGACGGCAACGCAATTGGAAATGGCCCGAAACGTACACGATTTGGGCAGTATTAATTCGATGCGTGAGGCAATGGCCTCAGGTGATCCCGAGGTATTAAAGGAAGCCGCTCAGCAATTTGAAGGGATTTTTGTTCAAATGATGTTGAAGTCGATGCGCAAAGCGCAAGACGCCCTCGCGGATGAAAATAGCCCATTTAACTCGCAGCAAATGCAGTTTTATCGCGATATGCACGACCAGCAACTCGCGACCGATTTATCTTCAAATGGTGGTTTGGGTCTCGCTGATATTATTATGCAGCAGCTTGGTCCTGGCACCGACGATAGCTTTACACCTGCATCGGTGCTTCGCAATAACGCGAATTTGTCTATGTCAGAACGTCAAGCTGTGCAGCAATCTCAACAGGCTGTGTTGAACACGACACCGGTTTTGCCTTCTGCCTACAAAGACGTTGCCTTTGACTCTCCCGAAACATTTGTAAAAACACTTTATCCTCATGCTCAACGAGCGGCCGAAAAACTTGGGGTACAGCCAGAAGCGATTATCGCCCAAGCCGCGTTGGAGACGGGGTGGGGTAAGCATGTGATTCATGATGGTAAAGGACAAAGCAGTCACAACCTTTTTGGTGTAAAAGCCAACAGCTCATGGGAAGGGCAGCAAGCTGTAGTTGATACCATTGAGTTTGATGGGAGCGTGGCGTCTAAACAAAAAGCGGCGTTTAGAAAATATGACTCAATAGGCGAAGCAGTAGACGACTACGTGAAGTTTATTCAAGAACAACCGCGATACGGAAAGGCGGTCGAAAACAGCCAGAACACCGAAGCGTATTTCAGAGAATTGCAAGACGCTGGTTATGCAACCGACCCTCAATATGCGAACAAGGTGTTATCTGTATTAGACGGCGACATGCTGCGTAGGTATTTACCATGATGAGAACGGTCGATCTTTTTACTATTGCATCTTCTGGTGTCAACGCGAGTAATAAGCTACTACAGACCACCAGTAACAACATCGCTAATGTCAATACCGAAGGTTATGTGCGCGAGCGTACTACGCTCGCAAACGGCCTGTTAGGAGGCGTAGGAGAAGCCACTACAGAGCGGGTGATTAATACCTTTGCGCAAAATCAAATGCGCCGAGATATTACACAAGTGGGGGAGTGGGAAACCTACTATGAAAAATCTCAAGCTATCGACAATTTACTGGCAAGTGAAGCCAACTCGCTATCAACCGGGTTAAGCGACTTTTTTGCGTCGCTACAAACCGCCGCTGATGATCCAACCGATTTAGCCTCGAGGAATTTGGTTTTAAGTGAAGGGCAAGGCATTCTTCGTCGAATGAATACCATGTCTACCTACTTAGAGAGTTTAGAAGAACAAACCAATCGCGAATTTGACTCGATGGTGAATAAAGCCAATGAACTGATCAAAAGCATTGGCACATTGAATCAATCGATCTTGGTTGCTCAGCAAGGTGAAGAGCCCACGACACTGTTGAATGAACGTGACAAGGCCATTAACGAATTGGCTGAGTTTATGGCAATTGATATTCGAGAAAGCAGCACGGGAACCGGCACTGTCACGGTGAGTTTGAGTACCGGTGAAGCACTCGTGTTAGACGATGGCTCATTCAATGTAATGGCGATGACTGGAGAAGCCGACGCCAGCGACCGTCAATTGACGTTAAAAACCAATTTTAATGGCAATAAACAAGATACAGAGATTTTCGTTGATGAAGCGCGGGTCGGGGGGGCGTTAGGTGGCTTGTTCAGTTTCCGAGATGATGTATTAGGGCCAACGCAACGAGACATTGGCCAGTTAGCGGTGTCGTTTGCCGATGCCGTTAATGAACAAAACAGCTTAGGTATGGACCTCGACTTCCAGATCGGAGGTGACATATTTACCCTACCCGAATTTGAAGCCGCGAATTACAATGACAATACGGCAACAGGTGGTGTCACGGGCCGAATCACTGCCGGTGATGGAGACGTGCTATCAGACGCAGATATTCGGGTTACCGTTGCTACAATTAATGGCGCTGGTCAGCCAACTTCTTTGACTGTTTCTCAAGTTAATTCAGACGGCACTATACGCAAAGATCCTGATGGCAATGATTTAACCACAACAATGGCTTATTCCCCCGGTGCTGGCTTTACCTCTACCGATATCGGTATAGATATCGATATTGATACCAGTGTGGCTTATGCTGTCGGCGATGCTTTCTTGTTTCAGCCGTTAAAGTCGATTGCGTCTGATATAACTATGGCGACGAATCGCGCTGAGGATCTCGCTTTTGCCTCTCCGGTGCGGGCTGAAGCTGAGTTGAGTAATGATGGCAGTGCCTACGTGTCAGGTACAAGTGTGAGTAATACCACGGTTTCAACCGGGGCAGATGGCTCTGCTTTTGACGGCGCACAAGGAATTCACGATAACACTAATTCGCCAAATAGCCCTGCGACTGGCGCGCCAGCAATGGTGGTGTTTACCTCAGCGAATGATTATGAATTACAGGATGCAGCAGGTAACACTATTGCGTCAGTAACTGGTGCAACCAGCCTGAATAACCTCATAGCACAAGCGAAACAGGACCCAAGCTGGCCGGCTAACTTTTCAGCGCCAACGGCAACGGATTACCCTGGTTATGATGTCAGTTTAGAAGGTATTCCCGCTGCCGGTGACACGTTTAATTTGGTTTATAATACGAATGGTGTTAGCGACAACACCAACGCTGTTGCTATGGCTGATCTTCAAGACGCAGGTACAGTTCAACTTAGTGACAATTCCAGTACCCAATTGCGTACCTTTCATGAAGCTTATTCGTCAATGGTAAGCCGAGTGGGGGAAGATACCAATGATTCTGATATTGCGTTACAAGCGGCACAAGCTATGCAAGAGCAATCAGAAACATGGTTTGATTCAGTTTCAGGCGTGAGTTTAGATGAGGAAGCGGCAAATTTGGTACGCTTCCAACAGTCTTATGCTGCTTCAGCGCGGATATTATCTGCCGCTCAGGAACTGTTTGATACTATATTGGCGGCAGCTAGGTAGTAAGAGATGAGAATTTCAACGAATCAGTTATACGATCAAAATATCCGCGGCATCATGGAGAACCAAAGTGGGTTGGCCAATGTGCAAGAGCAATTGTCGTCGGGCAAGAAACTGAATCGCCCTTCGGATGATCCCGTTGGGGCTGCAGAAGTTATTCGGTTAACTGAAGAGTTGGATAAAATCACTCAATATCAACGCAACAACGACTTAGTGACCGGCTCTTTAGAGCAGCAAGAAGCGGTATTGTCGAATGTGACGAATTCGGCTAATCGCGCTCGCGTTTTAGTATTGCAAGCTGGCTCTGGTATTAACAGTGATGCTGATCGCCAAGCGTTGGCAGAAGAAATTGCTCAGATCCGTGATGAAGTACTTGATCTGATGAATAGCAAAACCTCCAATGGCGACTATATGTTCGCCGGCTATCAGTCAGAACTCGAACCATTTGTGTTTAATCAAGGCGCAACAGGTGATCAGGTGTCTTTTCAGGGCGACAACGGCACGCGCAATGTGAAACTGTCTGACAGTGTGTCGGTGCGCAGTAATGCATCTGGGTTAGATGTATTTGAAAATGTTGAAGCGCGTAAAAACTTCACTGTAACCGGCTCAACCGGCATGACGGTGAATGATGCTTATGTGTCTGATCAAAGTTCTTTTGACCGTTTTCATGATGACGGTAATACATCGAGTACCTATGAGCTAGAGATTCTACCCTCAGGACAAATGCAGATTTCAGATATTATTTCGCCTGGGGTCACCAATGTCTTGGCCACCGTCGATTTTACCAGCGGTACTCCATTTACCTATCGCGGGATCGAATTTGATGTAGAGGGAAGTGTCGGCGACACGATGCAGTTTCAATTTGATGCAACGGAAAAAGACAACTTAGCCCAAACGCTGCACAGTGCTTTTGTCGCGCTTAGCAATGACGATTTAACCGAAGAAGAATTAAGAGAAACACTGAATGACGCGCTGGTTGGTATTGATAACAGTATGGCCAGTGTATCAAAAGAAGTCTCGTCGATTGGTGCCAGACTTAATGTTGCTGAATCGGTTTACGAAACCAATCTCGATTTAGAAATTGCCGCTAAAGATGCTCGCTCATCGATTGAAGATGTGGATTATGCAGAGGCGTCAGCAGAATTTGCTAAACAGGAAACCGCCTTATCGGCCGCGCTGACGACGTTTCCTAAGTTGGCTAACTTATCTTTATTCGATTATATCGGCTAATTTACGCACACAGCTATTTTCGCCAAATATACGTCAGTTTGCTCTTCTTGATGAGAAGAGTAATACGACAAGTAGAGCGTATCATCCATCAATACCATACCTGGGTAGCCATTATCCCCCTCGCTAGGTAGGGTAAGTAAAGGTATTAACTTAGTCTTTTCAAGATCAAACGCCCAGACATGGGTGTTGTATTCATCATTGACGTTGGCTCTGCCAGCAACCAATATCAACTGATTAAAGTCTTCTGTGATATGTGAAAGTGGGCAAGTGGCTGGCCCGCCAATGTATTCTTTTATGTCTTGCCACTGCCATTTTTTATAGGGGGGAGACGCATGACCGAACTGGGAAGAGCCAGTGTCAGCATCTCGTCGAACAATGGCAAAGCATTGATTGTTGACGAACCATATTGCGCTCTCATTAGGATAGCCTAAGCCGTGAGTCTCCAGAGAAAGGGCGTCTTTTTGATAGACGTTAATTTTATCTCGCAAATTTGAGCCCCAAAATGCAAGACGATTTTCGCTTCGACGATAAGCAAAACCAAATGCTTGATCGCCATGCCATACAGGGTGCCATAACCACCAATAGTCTTGACCAAAGCGATTAGGCTGCGGCGGAAGTGCGTGAAGGTCGCCAATCCAACTACACATTCTGTTGGTTTCCCCGTCAATGTAGGATTTCGCATACGCGGTGACACAAAGCGCGTTATCTGGCGTGATCATCAACTTGGGATCACGCAGATCATAGCCATTCAAAGCCAGTTCGACTCTTGCCAATTCACTGCCATCTAATGAAAGTTGTAGCAATATTACTTTACCTGCGGGGCTGACATGGCTTTCAGCTTCGCGAAACGCGCATAGCAAAGTGTTATTTTCCCATTGAATGAGGTCGGTAAATGCGCTGTGCTGTGTGCATCGTGTTACGCGGGTTAATGATAAAAGATCGAGCTTGATCATACATTAAGGCCTGGATTTGCTCTGCTGGTGGAGGACTCGATTATGCCTACCGATCGCGGTTAGAAAAAGTTTTTTGAAATTTTATTAAAGGGAATTTTTGAAATGTCGATAAAGAATCTGAGAGAGCCAGTTCATCAATTACCCCTCAGGTGTTGATGACTACTATTAGTAATCGCCGGTAGGTAAATCGGCAGCCAGTGAAAACTGGACTGAGAGTGTAGGAGAGACAATATGTCTTTGTACGTCAATACCAATGTATCTTCATTAAATGCACAACGCCAGCTTTTTGATTCTGGCAATGCGTTGAGCACATCTTTTGAACGTTTATCTTCAGGTTTCCGCATTAACCGTGCATCAGACGATGCGGCCGGTTTGCAGATCACTGATCGTATGACTTCACAAATCCAAGGTTTGAACCAAGCTGTAAGAAACGCTAATGATGCGATTTCTTTGACTCAAACCATTGAAGGCTCGCTAGACGAGACAACTACTGCGTTGCAGCGTATTCGTCAGCTAGCTATCCAGTCACAAAACGGTATTAACTCGTCTTCTGACCGCTTAGCGCTACAAAAAGAAGTGTCAGCCCTTAAAACTGAGATTACACGTATTTCTACTGATTCTCAGTTTAACGGTGTAGACATTCTAACAGGTGGTTTTTCTGCGGTATTCCTAGTCGGTGCGAATGCGGGCCAGACTATCTCTGTGAATATGTCTGCAAACAAACGCTTGAACGGCTTAGACGGCTTTAGCGCTAAAGGCTTGGGCCTAGATAACGATGCGTCAGTAGCGACTGCTGCTAAGGCGTCTAGCTTGCTTTCTAAAGTTGACACAGCGATCTCTGCCATTGGTGGCGCGCGTGCTGACCTTGGTGCATTATCAAACCGTTTCCAATCTACTATTCGTAACTTGAGCAGTATCGCTGAGAATGTGTCTGCTGCGAAATCTCGTATCAAAGATACCGATTTTGCTACAGAAACAGCGAACCTGACTCGTAACCAGATTATCCAGCAGGCAAGTACTACAGTATTGTCTCAGGCTAATCAGCGTCCTCAGGCTGCACTACAGCTACTAGGATAAGATCCAAAGTCCGGGTGAATGAAGCCAGGAGGTAGTGACCACTTCGTCTATCCCGATGTATTGGAGTCCGCTCAAACTCTCCTAACATAGAGCGAAAGTTAGCCGGGTGTTTCACCCGGCATTTTCGTAACCTATTGTTTATAAATAAATTTATAAATTTAGTAAAAAAATGCTAAAGGATTTCTCCTGCCTGCACGATAACTATTACAAAGGCAGTGCAAACCAATAAAAATAATCAAACACTGCATAAAGCCAACGTAACAAATAACAATAATAAGCGTGGCAATAATAAGAGACGACAACGTCTTTAATAAAAAATCGTTAGGAGAAATTCATGACTGTATTCACATTGAGAGGTGGTTGCCAGAGTTAACACTCAGCGGCAATGACGTGCCTCTGACATGCAAGTTGCGACCGCAAATTGGATGTCTACTTCCGCACTTTGAGAGAATGATGTCGTATTGAAAAATACGAACGTGGATTCTTGCGCTCAAAATGTGTGTAAGTACTTACTATATGAAATGGTCTCTACCTAAAGATTTATGACGTAATCAAAAGTCTCAGCGTACTGAGTACGGTAACCGAATATGCGCTTGTGGTGATAAGCGGCAAGCAAACAGTTTTAAGTTGAGAGACTACGTGATGGAAGCGAACTTCAAAGGATTGAAGGGATTTTGTTGATGGATTTGAGGCTGCCGACTGACAGGAATGAAGCCAGGAGGTAGTGAGAGGTATGAGGTCTGAAACTTCATACCTGTCCGTCAGCAAGACGCTCGGGCTAGTGAGGCTCAAGCGGCTTTACAGGCTAGGCCTGATAAAGCGTCAGTAAATTAACACTGACGTTTAATATCTAGCATAACCTGTGCCAATGCGTAATTTTGAAAAGTAACCAGCGCAAAATATTAATAAAAACAGCGCATTTGTTTAAATAGTTAGGAGAGACCCATGAGTCTATATGTTAATACCAACGTTTCGGCGTTAAATGCACAACGTCAATTATTCAACTCTAGCAACACCCTAGATACCGCCTTTGAGCGTTTGTCATCGGGTTTCCGCATTAACTCTGCTGCAGACGATGCCGCAGGTTTGCAAATCACAGACCGTATGACTACTCAGGTCATGGGTTTAGACCAAGCTGTTCGTAACGCCAATGATGGTATTTCTCTCGCTCAAACTGCTGAGGGCGCACTGGCTGAAACAACAACAGCACTACAACGTATTCGTCAACTAGCAATTCAGTCTCAGAATGGTATCAACTCTTCTTCAGACCGTTTGGCACTGCAAAAAGAAGTATCGGCATTAAAAACAGAGATTTCTCGTATTGCAGCTACTACACAGTTCGCGGGTGTAGACATTTTGAAAGGTGACTATGCGTCTAACTTCTTGGTTGGCGCGAATGCGGGACAAACCATTCAGGTTAATATTTCTCGCTCTGGTGGCTATGGTTTCTCAGGATTAACAAATGGTAATGCATTGTCAGTAGAAACGACTGGTGGCGCATCAGCAGCACTGGGTGTACTCGATACGGCTATTTCTGTTATCGGTGCGAAACGCGCAGATTTGGGTGCTATTCAAAACCGTTTCCAATCTACCATTCGTAACTTGAGCAATATTTCAGAAAACGTATCAGCAGCGAAATCACGGATTAAAGATACTGATTTTGCTAAAGAAACGGCTGAATTAACTCGTACGCAGATTATCCAGCAAGCGAGTACAACAATACTTTCACAAGCGAACCAGCGTCCTCAGGCCGCATTGAGTCTGCTACAATAAGACTAAGCGGTTACGCTGAGTTGGCCTTAAAGAATTAAAATAGAGGGTAGGAATTGAGAGGCCAACCCCAAGCCAAGGAAGGCGGCCCTAAGGGCCACCTATTGAAGAAAACGCCGACTAACAGGACTGAGAGTGTAGAAGTTTGGTTGAGAGGCCAGTATTTATCTACTATCCTGCCAGTCGACAGAAACCGAATTTGCTCAATCTCCTAACGTGAGCAAGTTGGCCGGGTCATTTATTGGCTCGGCCTTTTTTATTGTTTTTCCAAGCCATGCCGACAACTGCATAATTCTATATGCCAACTCCGTGCCAAGTTTTTTTTGACGCTTAATATTTCGTATTCTCACTCTATTTTATAACAGCTAAGTTACTTGGCATAGGCATTGCCAGTTATCTAATTAATACGATCAATAAATACAACCGGTAATGACAGTGCAAAGTGAAGTGTGTATTGCTTTGTATCTACAACTAGGGCGCTTGCTCAGTATGTTAGGGAGAGAAATGTGGCGACAATGACGGGGCAAATAAAAGCGGCGCTAGATGCAATATTTAGTGTAGGGGCTATTAATGAGAAAGACCGCCCGCTATTGAAAGCGATTCAACAAGAAATTCACGGCATGGATTTGCCTGTTAAGCGGCAACTCGCTGACGATTTATTGGCGCATCCTTTGCCGAGTGACAATGGTGTGGCGCTTCATTTCTTCTTATATGACTGTTTTTTTGACTTACGCTTTTTGGAATGTGCATGCAAAGCGCAGGGAAATATCACGCGCACGACAATATTTAACGAGTTTTTTTGGAATATTTCGCAGAGAACATTTACCAATAAAGCCAATAGCCCTGTTATCGCTGATTATTTGCGAACCCAATTTACCGCAGTGTCTTCGTCACTCCAGGCCTTTCTTCAACACCGCGGGTTAGTGAAAAAGCGAAAAGTGTCCAAGATTAAACGCATTGCTATTTTAAGCCCACAATTGCTGGGTATGCATCACTCACCAACCAGAGAGGCGTTTAATATTGCTCTTCATTTACAAGAGTTTCACCAATGCGAGAGCTTTGTTTTCAATACGAATGGCATGAATGCTAAAGGTATCAATCAGTTAGGCTTAGCGTCGAGCAGTGAGTTTCAGGTCAATCCCGATTTTCAACAGTTTCAAAAACTGGCCGTGAAGTACATGGGTTTTGATACAAAGGTTAACATCATGAGTTTTGCCGCGGGCGAAATGAATACTCAAAAGGTGGCGCAAATAGCGGATTGTCTCAACCAATTTGATATCGATGCAATCATATCTCATGGTGAAAATTTATTAGTGATGGACGCACTATATGGGTCTAGGCCTTCTCTGTTTGCCACAACAGGCAGCGTTGTGCCGTATCAACATTGTGATGCTTATTTTGTTCCCGCAGACCTAATGAGTGCGCGCACTCAAGCAATGGCCGAACAGTATGGACATAGTAATTTTATGTCAGAAAGTATGCTGGTGACACCTGAGGGCATTGCCGAAAAACAGGAAGAACGCGCTACATTTGGCATTCAACAGGATGACTTTGTATATCTGGTTGTCGGTACTCGCCTTGAATATGAATTGTGTGATGATTTTGTTGCGACTTGCGAGGCGTTACTGAAAGACTCAACCAGCAAGATAATTTTTGCCGGCAGTGAAAAACTAGAATTATCTAATCATTTTTCTGAGGAAGTGGTGTCACGTGGGCAAGTACAAAATATTGGCTTCCACCAGAATATTGCTGGCGTGTGTGCTATGTGTGACGCCTATTTAAACCCCAAGCGCTTGGGGGGCGGGACCAGTGCTCAAACTGCGATCATCAATGGCTTGCCGGTAATCTCGCACGACTATGGTCATATCAGTGTTGTGTTACCGAGTGAGTATCGGTACCAAGATTGGGCCAACTATCAAGCCGCCGCGATGGCGATAAGAGAGCGATCGGATGTGAAAAACGCCATGCAAGGGCGTCAACGTACTTATTATACCGAAAACTCGGATGCAAAAGGGCAGATTGCTAGAATGTACGACAAGCTTTGTGAGGTATCGTCACATTACAAAAGTTAGTTTTGCATTCTGCATTAACTTTTTTTCTCCCAATACACGCTGATCTCTCCGGTTTTTCTCTTTTAACGCGCGACTTATTCTCGCGCGTTAGCGCTTTACCCCCCTCTTTTTCAAAAAAATTCAAAAAAATAATTATTTAAAATCAGCGGCTTACCGTTTTATTTAAATTTTTTAATAAAAAAAGCTAAAGAAGATCAAGTTAGCGCCGATAGCTATAGTTGAGGGGTAATTTAATTACTGGCGATAACTCCTAATTCAGGGTTATCAAATTGAGGTGGTTTAGCAGGAGTAGTGACCCGCTGAATCAGGTACGGAAGGTTACATCAACGTTGCAGTATAGCATAACGTTGGCGTGATCCCAGGAGGTATACAATGAGTTTATATGTAAATACAAACGTCTCGGCCCTGAATGCACAGCGTCAATTGTTCGATGTTGGTGAGCGGTTGAGTACTTCTTTTGAACGCCTATCTTCAGGTTTTCGCATCAACAGTGCCGCAGATGATGCCGCAGGTTTGCAGATTGCTGACCGCGTAACATCTCAAATCCAAGGTCTAAACCAAGCTGTTCGTAACGCGAACGACGCGATCTCTCTTGCGCAAACAGCAGAAGGTGCTTTGGACGAAACAACAACGGCGCTTCAACGTATTCGTCAGCTTGCTGTTCAATCGCAGAATGGTATTAACTCTTCATCTGACCGCTTAGCGCTTCAGAAAGAAGTATCAGCACTGAAAAGTGAAATTACGCGTATCGCAACTGACACAGAGTTTAACGGTGTCAAACTACTTGACGCGAAGTTTTCAGCTGCGTTCCTAGTTGGTGCTAATGCGGGTCAAACAATTTCAGTTAACTTGTCTTCAGCTAAATTGAACGGCGTTGATAGCTTTAGCTCAGCGGGTCTTAGCTTGACAGATTTGTCAGTAAAATCAGCAACAAAAGCATCATCTGCATTGTCTACGCTGGATACGGCTATCTCTGCAATTGGTGGTATTCGCGCTGACTTGGGTGCGCTTCAAAACCGCTTCCAGTCAACTATTCGTAACTTGTCTAGCATGACAGAAAACTTGTCAGCTGCACGTTCACGAATTCAAGATACTGACTTTGCCGCAGAAACGGCTGAATTGACACGTAACCAGATCGTACAACAGGCGTCGGTTTCAGTGTTAAGTCAGGCTAATCAGCGCCCACAAACTGCATTGTCATTATTAGGATAGTCTATACTATCACTTATAAGTAGAGTAAAACGGGCGCTGTGTATGCAGGCCCGTTTTGTTGCTTGTAAAAGGGGGTTATTGTGGAAATTTTAAGTACGCAAGTTGGCCAAGGTTTTGCTAGTAATTCTGGCAGCGCCGTCGCGCCACAAAATACCGAACGCAATACTGAAAAAACTGATGGTGATCAACCGGGTTTATCTGTCGTTGAAACGGAGAAAAGAGTACAAAACTCCGCTCAAGTTGAGCAAGAAATGGCCGATAACCAAAATAATGGTGGTTCGCAAGAACGCGATGTTGAACAAGCGGTAGAAGAAGTACAAAGCTTCCTGCAAGTACAAAATCGCAATTTGGCGTTCTCTATCGACGAAGATACGCGACGTTCCGTGGTGACAGTGAAAGACACCGAGTCAGGTGATGTTATTCGCCAGATTCCATCAGATGAAGTACTGCGCTTAGCAGAGCGCATCAAAGAGCTTCAGGAAGATGTAGGTAGTAGCGTGGGAGTGCTGTTAAATAACCAAGTGTAGTGAGGTAAGCATTTATGACTATTCAATCGTTAGGTGTTGGTTCAGGGCTTGCGCTTGATGATCTCGTCACGCAATTGCTTGATGCCGAGCGCACCCCCAAACAAGAAGCACTGACCGCGCGAGAAGAGGCGAATGAAGCTGAAATTTCGGCGTTAGGGCAAATCAAATCCACATTGTCATCTTTTAAAGATGCACTCGATGACCTGCGCAGTGACGTCGACATCAATGGCCGTGAACCCACGGTATCCAACCCCAATGAAGATGAAGAAATTTTAACGGCTGATGCGTCGAGTAGTGCGTTGCGCGGTAGCTATGAAATTGCAGTGACATCTTTGGCAACAGGAAGTCGCATCGAGACTGCCACCGCTGAAGATGGCGGTTTTTCGTCGTCGGATGATGCGGTATTGAATACTGGCTCAGGGGCTGGGTCACTTACTTTCCAAATAGACGGCACCGGTGACACCTTCACGATTAATATCGCTGAAGGTACAACGTTAGCCCAATTGCGTGAGCAAATTAATAGCGACGACAACAACTTCGGCGTAACCGCCAATATCATTGATACCGGCACGGCTGATGGCGGTGCTATTTTGGTATTCAGTTCTGAAGTGGCAGGCTCGGGCAACGACCTAAAAATTGTTAACGACAACGATATTGCTGATCTTGATCGTCTTTCAACGGTAAGTTCTGATGGCTTGTCGAGTTACTTGTCGGCGTCGGCCGCGACCAACGCGGTAGCAACTATTGACGGTATTGAAGTACAAAGTTCGAGCAACGAATTCGAAAATACCATTCAAAACGTATCTTTTACTGCAGAAAAACTTTCTCCGACCGATACAGATGGAAACTTTCTGGCATCGACACTGAATATTGGTTACGACAAAGAAGGGTTAGAAGAAAAAATCCGCAAATTTGTTGAAACCTACAACGGTGTTATCGACGAGATCAATACGCTGACACGTTACGGTGAATCTGAACTCGAAGACGACGGCGCCTTAGCCGGCGATTCAATGATTCGCTCAATCCAGAACGGCATGGCAACGCTGGTGGGTGGTAATGTAAGTTCATCGGCGTTAGGTGGACTTTTCCAAATCGGTATTGAGATCGACAGTGATGGCAAGTTAGAGATTGGTTCAACTGATATTGGACTGGGCAGTGGTGAAGAGCGTTTAGAAGACGCACTCGACGACTATTTTGACGATATTGCAACTCTCTTTACTGATGAAGATGAAGGGATAGCGACAGTATTGTATGACTTTGTGAATTCGTACTCACGTTCTGGTGGTATGTTGGCGTTGCGTGAAACGGCAGCCAAAGAAGAGCGAGATGAAATATACGATGACTGGGAGCGCTTAGAGCTTCGTATGTCGAATTATGAAGAAGTTTTGCGAGCAAAATACACGAGCCTTGACCAAACGGTTGCCGGTTTGCAATCAACAGGTACAGCGTTGCTAGCAGCGCTAGGTTAATAAAGATAAGTAAAGAGGAATCGGTATGGCTTTAACCGGTATTAATGCCTATAAAAAAGGTAATTTGAAGCAGGATATTGCAACCGCAGATCCGCACAAGATTACGTTGCTGTTAATGCAGGGAGCACTTGACCGGTTGGCATATGCAAAAGGCGCAATGGAACGCAAAGAATATGCGGCGAAAAGTGAGTATTTGTCTCGTGTGTCAGCGATCCTCATTAACTTGCGTGACACCTTAGATATGGAAGCAGGTGGTGAGATTGCAGAAAACCTTTTTGCATTGTACAACTACATGCTCGAGCGCGTAACAGAGGCCCACGTGAGTAATAACTTGCAGTTATTAGATGAAATCATTAGCCTGTTAACACCAATTCGTGACGCGTGGGTACAAATTCCTGAGGCAGCAAAACAGGAAGCGTATGAAATGCAGCGTCAAAAACAGCAAGCCATTTGAACGCAGACGACTTAAAACACGCATTTACAACACCTGAATTAGAGCGAGTGAATTTGTCACTCGCTCAGCTTTTGAATGACACTTCCTCTACAGAACCTTCTCATTTCGAACGTATCAATGAATTAACTCAGCTTCGAGAATCAATCGTCAAAGAACTGTTGTCTACTCTAGATGACGAAAATCGAAAGCAATTTGCACAAGAAGAATACAAAGTAAATCAAAAGCTTTCCGAAGTGGCGCAGTCTTTGCTATCTTCAACTAAAGACGACATGGTACGTTTCGTTCGCAGTCAAAAAGCGGTCAAAAAGTATAAATAACAATGCTCAAAAATATCCACTTGCACATCCATCGAGATGTAGACAAGCAAAATCAATTAGAGGTTGATGCTGCAGAATCTCTAACCAAACTGCAAATTCAGAACATAAGTGCATTTCAGCGCTACATACCTGCACTGGTACAAACGATACAAAGTGTCGAGGGAAAAAATATTTCTCTACTGTGCAATCGTTTTGGTGAGTTGAATATTGTCGATTACGGCGCCGGACGCGTGATGTATGGGTTTCATCCACAACGAGAAATATTGAGGCAAGTTGAG
The DNA here is from genome assembly GCF_056161325.1 of Alteromonas sp. ABE4_545. Taxonomy (NCBI): domain Bacteria; kingdom Pseudomonadati; phylum Pseudomonadota; class Gammaproteobacteria; order Alteromonadales; family Alteromonadaceae; genus Alteromonas; species Alteromonas sp. ABE4_545. The sequence continues at coordinate 175,478 of NZ_JBSWYY010000004.1, read as the reverse complement.
GAAGCGTGTGTAGCAACACCGTTTTTTTCTCTTTCTGCAGCTCAAATGTCGGATGAGAAGCCTTTACCATTAAACGGTGAAGTGTTGGTCGTGTTGGGCCTCGGCTTAGGGTATCACATAGCCGAACTGGTTGAGCGTTGTCAGTTTCAACACATTATTATTTATGAGCCTGAACCACAGTATTTACGATGCAGTATTGCTGCCTGTGATTGGAAGAGTATTTTACAAACGGCTCAAAATAAGTCGATAGCACTGTACTTTCAGATTGGTAACAATGGGGCAAGTATTGCTGAAGACCTCACCGAATTGCGAGCTAATGTCCCCGTTGAATCCTGTTTCTTGTACAAGCATTACAACCAGCCTGTTTTCGATGCCATTGATTTTGCGGTGAGAGAGCAAGGATGGCAAGGTTTACATGGTCGATATTTCGGCAATGTTAGCAGGGAAAAAACAAATGATGTCGTGCCGTTGTGGCACAGTCCTTTGTCGCAAGCAGAATGGCATCGTGATCGGTTATCTAAAGATAAATATGAAGCCAATCTTCGGGCATTTAAGCAATATTTTCCTAAAATCCACGATGAGTTTGTTAACTATACGCCGGAAAAGTGGGAGCCAAAAGCTAACGCCGATGGTCGAGTGAATGTATTCCATATTAATAAACGGGTTAACTTATATTCTGAATCACCGAAACAAGATGCGATTGAAAGTTTAAATAGTTATGCAAGTAACCCGAAGAAAGACGGGTTAATACTGGGATACACCGGCAAGAAATTACGCCATTATCATCATTATCAGCTGGTTGAGCGAATAGAAAAATTGCTTTCTGAGGGGAGCGAGGCGCAAACCCAGTTACCCGACAAAATACGTTCCATGATCATGTTTGGTCTTGGCGTTGGTTATCAGTTAGAAGAGTTAACGGAAAACTATCAAGTTGAAAAGCTGTTTATTTGTGAGCCGAACAAAGATTACTTTTATGCGTCGTTGTACACGTTAGATTGGCAACATATTCTATCGAGTTTTGATGAGGCGGGAGCTAGGCTGTATATCAATATTGGTGATGATGGGACTAATCTATTTAACGATTTGTTATCACAATTCTATACTATCGGCCCTTATGTACTCTCGCATACCTATTTCTATCAAGGCTATTACAATGAAGCCCTTTTAGACGCTATTGTTCAATTACGTGAACAACTCCAAGTTATGATCGCGATTGGTGATTATTACGATCACGCCAAGTTTGGTATTGCCCATACACGCAGTGTCATGTCTAAAAATACCCATTTCTTGTTGCAGGAAAAGCTACAGTCGCTCTCTGAAACTGATCGGAATGTGCCGGTTGTGATTGTTGGGAACGGTCCGTCTTTAGATGGCCTAATCTCGACGCTGCATGAAATAAAAGAACAAGCCATCATTGTATCATGTGGTACGGCGTTACAAGTTTTGTATAAGAATGGCCTAACCCCTGATTTTCATGCTGAAATCGAGCAGAATCGGTCAACCTATGATTGGGCGTCCAGAATTGGTAATTTTGATTATCTTAAAACCATCCCCTTAATTTCCTGTAACGGTGTGCATCCTGATACTGCGGCTTTATACCAAAGTACTTTTCTTGCCTTCAAAGAGGGCGAATCTTCCACTGTTTCACTAATGGAATTACCTGGGTTTTCTGATTTCGCTAAATTAGAGTTTGCTTTTCCCACCGTGACAAATTTTGCCGTAAATTTGTTTATGGAACTCCGTTTTAACGTGTTCTATTTAGTCGGTACCGACTTTGGTTTTGTTGACGTGAACAATCATCATTCCAAAGATTCTGGTTACTATGATGAGCAGGGTAATCAAACTTATGATTACAACGAAGACAATAATACCGCTATCAGAGTACCGGGAAATCTGCGCCCATTGGTGAATACCAAATATGAATTTAAAGTGGCGAAAAGTATCGTTGAGCAATCGCTAACGACGAGAAAGGTCGATTGTTACAACTTGAATGATGGTGCCAAGGTCTATGGTGCTTTGCCGCTACATTACGATGATGTACTAATTCAAAGTACGGCTGAGGACAAATTACGCAGTCTTTCTCATGTAAAGTCGAATTGTTTTCGTAAAATCGATGACACCCAATTCCAAATTGATTTCAATAAGCGGTACAACTTTAATGTGTTGGAAAAAGAGCTAAATGTATTTGAGAGTTTCATTTCAAAACCAGTAGAGTCTGTCGATGACGCATATAGCTTTGTTGACCGGCAGCGAGATTATCTGTACGCCTCGTATCAAAGGCAGCAGAGTCTACTCTTCTTCTATTTTTACGGTACCGTAAATTTTATTAACAGCGCATTAATGAAAGCTATTGGGTTTTCTGCAAATAATGATGTACCGGAAATTTTTGACCGTATATTGGATGAATGGAAGCACAGCTTTGCCACGATTAAGCGTGAAATATTGGAAATTCCCTTCGCTTTTGACAATACAGGGTCATTCAAAACGTTGCGCAGAAAGGCTTGTTTACAACGCTGGTTTAATGACTCTCCATTCCATATTCAGTTATCTGGCTGTAAAAATTCTACGCGCGTGAGAGACGTGATTCTCGATGCGCAGGGGATAAGCAATAATCCACATGCAGATAAATCTATTCACGTGGTTTTTGTTGAGACGGAAGAGGCATTATTAGCCCATACAGAAAATTCAGATGCGAGCGTATTGTGTGTTACAGATGCGTTGTTGTTAGACACCGTCATAAACACACCAAACTTGCCGCCAGTAGTTTATCTACCAGGCGATTTTCGGGAGCCAAATACCAGTTTTACATGCCATGACGGGTTTATCTTTTTTATTGCATTATTGGTTGATTCTTATCGTGCTAATGTAGCGTTAGCACTACCTAAATTGACATTAGACCCAGTCATGCAGCAGCTATCCGATTATTATCATTACGACAAGTTTGCGTCTTTTAGCGCTTATGAAGGAACACAATGTGTATTGTTGTCTCGTGAAGCTATTGCAGAGCATGCTCTTATTCAAGCCGATGGCGCTAGAGCGGCTCCACTAGTTAAAAACTGGGCGTTTGATACGTTGATGGGGCATGAATTACCGATGACAGAGCAAGATACAATCAAGCAAAATATACAAAATACCTATTATCTTGAGACCAGCAAAAATGATTAATTTCAAAGACAAATCAATATTGATAACCGGCGGTACCGGTTCCTTTGGCAAAAAGTTTGTCGAGTATTTGCTCGCGACAGCGCAGCCGCGAAAAATCATTATTTATTCTCGAGATGAACTTAAGCAATTTGAAATGCAGCAACGCTTTAATGCCAAATGCATGCGCTATTTCATTGGCGACGTGCGCGACAAAGAGCGCTTGATGACGGCAATGAAAGACGTGGATTATGTGGTGCATGCTGCCGCCTTAAAACAGGTTCCCGCAGCGGAATATAATCCTCATGAATGTATCAAAACGAATATCGATGGTGCGCAGAATGTTATTGATGCGGCGATTGCGAACAATATTTCACGGGTCATCGCCTTATCGACTGATAAAGCCGCCAATCCAGTGAATTTATATGGTGCGACTAAGTTGGCATCCGATAAGTTATTTGTCGCCGCCAATAACCTCTCTGGCGCTAAAGGGCCTCGTTTTTCCGTAGTTCGTTACGGAAACGTGGTGGGTTCTAGAGGGTCTGTCGTGCCATTTTATCGCCAGTTATTAGCGGAAGGAAAAACGAAGCTCCCGGTTACTCACACTGAGATGACACGTTTTTGGATAACCCTTCAAGAAGGAATTGAATTTGTTGTTCAGAGCTTTTCTCGTATGCAAGGCGGAGAAATTTTTGTACCCAAAATCCCTTCTATTCACATTTTAGATTTGGTTGAAGCGATGAGTGGTAAGCGCGACTATGAAGTTATTGGGATACGACCCGGTGAAAAGCTTCACGAAGTGATGGTGCCTCAAGAAATGGCTCACCATTCTATTGAATTTGAAGACCATTTTGTAATTGCGCCAGCAATCACTTTCTTTGACAAAGATGTCAACTACTTCAAAAATCGCAATGGTGAAGAAGGTAAAGCTGCGCCTGAAAAATTTGAATATCACTCGGGGCAAAACCCACATTTTCTTACCATAGATGAACTAAAAGAGTTGGATAAATCAACGCTATGATCCCCTATGGCAAACACAGTGTTCACCAAGAAGATGTGGATGCTGTTGTAGATGTATTGCAAAACCAGTTTCTGACTCAAGGACAGCAAGTACCTGCGTTCGAGTTGGCGTTGAGCCAGTACACAAAAGCTCAACATGCTGTCGCTGTCAATAGCGGTACATCGGGGTTGCATATCGCGTGTTTAGCTGCGGGTGTGGGACAAGGTGATATTGTTTGGACGGTGCCGAATTCGTTTGCCGCATCAGCGAATTGTGCCTTGTATTGTGGTGCTAGCGTCGATTTTGTCGACATTGACCCAAAAACGCGCAATCTGTCTTTACCACGCTTAGCTGAAAAGCTCGACAATGCTAAACGTATGAATGCATTACCTTGTGCAATTGTGGTGGTGCATTTTGCAGGAAGTAGCTGCGATATGGCAGCGATAAAAGCGCTAATCTCCGACATGTCGATTGTTTTAATTGAAGATGCAGCTCATGCACTCGGGGGGCGAGATGCCGCTGGCAATAAAATAGGCGCATGTGTCTATTCGGATATGACGGTGTGCAGTTTCCATCCAGTGAAGTCAATTACCACTGCGGAAGGTGGTGCGGTTTTAACCAATAACGAGACTTTAGCGCAAAAGCTGAGATTGTTCGCGAGTCATGGGATTACAAAGGACCCGGCGTACATGCCAGAAGGTCATGATGATGAACCCTGGTTTTATGCTCAACAACAACTCGGTTTTAATTATCGCTTGAGTGACCTCCACGCAGCGCTTGGGCTCACTCAGCTCAAACGTTTGGATGATTTTGTTGCATCGCGACTGGCATTGGCTCAGCGCTATCACGAGGCTTTGTCGCACCTACCGATTGTGTTACCCCCCCTCGACGTCAATAGTGCATGGCACTTATTTGTGATCGAATTACAGGCGCACGATAGAAAAACCGTATTTAACCAGCTACGAGAAAAAGGGCTGGGAGTAAACGTTCATTACATTCCCATTCATTGGCACCCTTATTATCAACAGTTAGGGTTTCAACGCGGTGATTACCCTGTGGCAGAGAATTATTATCAAAACGCAGTGACTTTACCTTTATTTCCCGCGTTAACGGCCGATATGCAACAGCAAGTGATTGATATTCTTTGTGAGGTTTTGTCGTGAATATAGCTGTGATCCCTGCGCGAGGTGGCAGTAAACGTATCCCGGGTAAAAACATAAAGCTGTTTGCCGGTAAGCCCTTAATTGCTTATTCGCTGCAAGCTGCAAAGTCTTCAACACTTTTTGATGCGATTATCGTGTCGACCGATTCTGATGAAATTGCTGAAATAGCCTTAGCCAATGGCGCAACAGACGTAATTCGTCGCCCCGCAGAATTGGCCAACGATCAAATTGGCACGACGCCCGTGATACAGCACGCAGTGAAAACTTATGAGGCAACACATGGGCAGGTGGACTACGTATGTTGTATTTACGCTACAGCGCCTTTCTTGAATGCTGAAAGCCTTCAACGTGGGTTCTCTGCATTGTCGGGAGATTCGAGCAAGTACTATGCATTTTCGGTGACGTCGTTCCCGTTTCCCATTCAACGCGCTATCAGAGTAAAAGATAATGGCGTGGAGCCCATCGACGCAGGCAATATGGGTAAGCGTTCACAAGATCTTGAAGAGTGTTATCACGATGCAGGACAGTTTTATTGGGGGACGGCACAGGCATTTGAAACGCGACAGCGCATGTTCGCAGCGCATAGTATCCCTATTGTATTGCCGCGATACCTAGTGCAAGACATAGACACCCCCGAAGATTGGGAACGCGCCGAACTTATGTATCGCGCTTATATAGAACGAGAGAATCATGGCGAATAAAATACTGCTTATCCGCATGCTAGGTTTTGGCGATGTGACCTGTATTGGTATTCCTGCACTGCGGCACCTACGTCAAAAATTTCCCGACGCAGAATTGCATATGCTTACTTACGCCGCGGGCGAGGAAGTGATTAAACTCGCGATGCCCGACGTGAAAGTGTATGCCCTCAAAAAAGGTGAATGGCCTGAGGATATTGTCGGCGCAATGCAGGTTTTCATGGGGCTTGCCGAAGATATTCTCGGTGAAGAATATTCACAAATCATTAATTTAGATACCTGGTTTATGCCATGTTTTTTGGCGCGTTTTCTCAAAGATGCCGGTGAGCCAGTGTCAGGAAACACGATTAGTCTTTCTATCACTGAATTGGTCGATGGTTTACAAAACCAAACCCTGTCGCCTGATTATGTTAATTTCCCGAGCCAGTACATGCAGAGCAGCTGGTTGAGCATGGCACAATGGCATACGCCGTGGTGGGAGCATGGCACCCCTCCTGAACTAGGCTATCCAGAGTTTTACCTGCGACGGTGTTGTGGGTTCGGTGATATTGCTATGGACATGCAGATCAATATTCCAGCCGATGAATATTTACTTTCACAGCAGCAACCGATTGTGGCATTGAATACACAAGCTCGCACGCAAGAGCGTTGTTACCCATATACTTCAGAGTTAGTGTCTTTACTGGAAGCAGAAGGGGTATTGGTGTGGCAAGGTTTTGATGGCAGCGAGCCTCTTTCTCGCACATTAGCGAAGTTAAAAGCGAGCCAATTATTGGTCACTGTGCCGTCTGCGCCCCAGTGGCTGGCAACAACCGTTAATACTCCATCTTTGGTGATAACGGGGCATGTTGACCCGCGAACCTTGATGCCTGATTACGCCACCGAAATGAGTGATACGCCAGTTGAGCCAGCCAGTATCGCAGCAGGTGTAATCGCTATATTGAGTGAGAAATAGAGCATGGCGACGATAAAAATTGGTCAGCGTGAAATTGGTGAAAATCACCCTCCTTTTATAATCGCTGAGTTAAGTGGTAATCATAGCCAAAATTTTGAGCTGGCCTGTCAAATGGTCGATGCGGCAGCGGCGGCTGGTGCGCATGCGATCAAGCTGCAAACTTACACTGCCGACAGCATGACACTTGATGTACAACACGGCGAGTTTGTTATCAACGAAGAAGACAGCCTGTGGCATGGTGAGTCGTTACATGCGTTGTATCAAAAAGCGGCTACGCCATATGAATGGCATCAAGCCTTGTTTGAACGTGCTAACCGTTTGGGCATGGAGGCGTTCAGTTCACCGTTTGACCCTGATGCTGTGGACTTTCTCGATGGACTCGGTGTCCCTTGTTTTAAAATTGCGTCGTTTGAATTGACCGATTTACCATTAATTGCCAAAGCGGCGAGCAAAGGCAAACCCCTTATTATGTCTACTGGCATGGCAAGTTTGTCTGAAATTGAAGATGCCGTTACGTGTGCAAAAGCAAACGGGGCTACTGATATCATTCTGCTTAAATGCACCAGTACATATCCAGCAGAACCTGTGAATACCAATCTTGTCACTATTCCCAATATGAAAGGGGCATTTGGTTGTGAAGTGGGATTAAGCGACCACACTGGTGGAGTTGGCGTGGCTGTGGCGTCGGTTGCATTGGGTGCCTCTGTGATTGAAAAACACTTTGTACTTGATCGTGACGCAGGGGGCGTAGACGCCGCTTTTTCGTTGGAGCCCCAAGAGTTACAACAGCTTGTTGTCGAGTCGGAACGAGCTTGGTTAGCGATGGGTAAAGTGACCTACGGCGGTAGTAAAGCTGAGGACGACGCTAAACAGTATCGACGCTCTATTTACGTGGCGCAAGATATTGCGCAGGGCGAGCTCATATCGAAAGACAACATTAAAGTTATTCGTCCGGCATTTGGATTAGCGCCAAAGCACTTTGAACATGTAATAAATAAACGCGCTCGTTCCACGATTAAAAAAGGGACGCCTTTATCATGGGAGCTTATTGAGTAGTGCAATGCTTGGTTTTTTGTGTCGAAGCAGGAAGTCAGCAAGGCGTCGGTCACTTAATGCGTTGTTTGGCACTTGCACAAGCGGCTGATGCCGAACAAATTCCCAGCTACTTTTTGTTAACTGAGCAAGGCAAACATATCGCCTTGTCTCGGCATGATTGGGTGGGACATATTTTAACTGTGCAAACCGAATCAGACATGGTTGTACAATGCCACAGTATAAAACAGCACACCGATGTTGCGGCAGTGATTGTGGATGGCTATGGTTTTTCTCCCTCATTGCTCACCCAACTGCGAACTGAGCTAGATTGCATTGTGTTAATGGATGATACCTTGTCTCCATTAGTTGCGTTGGCTGATCTGGTGGTGAATCCCGCAGGAGAAAATCAACACAGCAACTACCAAGTGCTGAACCCAAATGCTCACTTTTGTCTTGGTGGGCAATTCAGGTTGCTTAGAGAGCAATTTAATCATGTTTCACCTGTTGATTTTCCACAACGTCTTAGCCTTACCATCAACTACGGTGGAAGTGATCCCTGTGGTCTTACAGTCCCGACGTTACGGGCGTTTCACAATTTGGCTCCGGATATTCCTTTGCGTGTCATTACCGGCCCGAGTTTTTCATCATTGCCTGAACTAAAACAAGTTCTACAAGAAATAAACAACCCCACCCAACATATTCACAATGCGCAAGATATGGCAGATGTTTGGCAACATTCTCGATTGGCCATTAGTGCAGCCGGCGGCGCACAATTTGAGTTACACGTATGCCATACGCCTGCAATTTTAGTGGTTGTTGCCGATAACCAAGTTAATGCAACAGAAAATGCGCAAAGCCAAGGGTGGTGCGAGTGCTTTGATGGGCGAGTTCACGCAGATGTTAACGCTCTCGTGGGCCGAGCTATTGAGTTGTGGAAAGACGACGAACAATTAAATCATATGCATATGGCAGCTAAGCATGGAGCAGACAGCGTTGGGGCACAACGGGTGTTAGAAGCAATTGCGAGATTACAACATGATTGAAGTGTCGCACACAGCCAGTGGCGTGATCATTAACGGATATCAGGTAAGGCTTCGTCCTATACAATCTGTAGATCTGGAACAGTTACGTGCGTGGCGTAATTCCGACACAGTAAGGCGACAAATGCTTAATCAGTCACCGATATCGGAACAGCAACAGTTGGCTTGGTTTTCAAAATTGCAGCACGACGAAACCCAACAACATTGGGTGGTGGAGTACAAAGGGACACCAATAGGTTCGACGAATATCAGAGTTAGTGATTCGCAAAGCACCATACAAGATGCCAAAGTACTCGAAGCGGGTTTATATATCGGTGAACCCAAGTATCAAGGGAATATACTGGCTTTTGCACCTACATTAGCACTGTATGATTATTGTTTTAACACGCTGAATATAGAGGCTTTTAAAGCAGTGGTGTTAAAAACCAATCGAGCCGCATTAAATTACAATGAGAAGCTCGGTTACGAGATAACCAGTCAGGGAGATTTAGTACATCTTTACTTGCCTTCAACCCAATATGAACGGCAAACTACGATGCTGAAACGATTTTTATCGAGATAACATCTCAACAACACCAATTACTCAAGCGAGGGTCGAGTGGATAATCAACAACAATTGGTCGCGGCGTTCAGCAAAGCATTAGGTATTGCTGAAAATCAAATCGTCGATACACTGACATACAATACCATTCAAGAATGGGATTCCACCGCGCACATGATTCTTATCGCCGAATTAGAAGATACCTTCGATGTGATGCTAGATACTGACGACATTATCGATATGAGTTCAGTGGCTAAAGCAAAAGAAATACTCGCAAAATATGACGTTCAATGCTGATTTACTGAATCTAAAATGCTGTGTTATTACCGGTGCTAATAAAGGTATTGGCGCGGCTATTGCCACCGTTTTTGCGAATGCGGGAGCTGAATTGTGGTTGTGCGCCAGAGATGAAACGTCACTAGCGCCTGTAGCCGAGCAGTGTGAAGCTTTGGGCGCAAAGGTGCATACCTTAATTTTCGATGTACAAAATGCACAAGAGGTAAAACAGGCTTATTCCCACATCCATAAAGTGAGCCGAAAGCTAGATATACTCGTGAATAACGCTGGCGTGTTACAAAGCGCTTTGTTGGGGATGGTGACTGAAGCGAATTTGCATTCTACTTATCAAACCAACGTTTTTGGGGCGTTATACAACACTCAATACGCTGCGCGATTGATGGCCCGAAGTGGTGGTGGCAGTGTTATCAATGTGAGTTCGATTATGGGTGTGAAAGGCAGTGCAGGGCAGGCGGTTTATGCTGGCAGTAAAGCTGCCTTGTTAGGCATGACGGCTTCGCTGGCAAAAGAATTAGCCGCACAAAAAATACGCGTCAACGCCATTGCTCCGGGTTTCATCGACACGGATTTGGCGCGCGACCTCGACCCAGAGACATTTACCAAAAGGCTTGACTCAATCGCCATGGGAGAAATTGGCAAACCCGAAGATGTTGCCAACTGTGCCCTGTTTCTCGCCTCGGATTTAGCGTCATACATCACCGGCCAAGTGATTGGTGTGGATGGTGGAATGTTGATATAACGAGTGCATCATGGGGCTGTCTTTTCCAGAACATTCAACCGAGCAGATTGCCGTCATTGAAGGTGAGTTACATGTTACCTACGGTGAGCTTTGTCAGCGTATTGATACGCAAGTAAAGGCGTTATCTAAATTTACCAATAAATCACTTTTTGTAGTAAAGACCACCAATACACTCAGTGTGCTTGTTCAATATCTCGCGATTTTAAAAACCGGTCACTGTGCCATGCTTGTCAGTGATGAACTGGCAAATGATGCCCTAGAACAATTACTTCAAGCGTATCAACCTCAAGGTATTTTTGATCGACAAGGCCTCACTGAACTCGACAATCAGGTATCGTCGATTGGTGCTGATGTGGCGTTGTTAATGTCAACGTCGGGTAGTACCGGTGACCCTAAGCAAGTCGCGTTAAGCTACACAAATTTATACGCGAATGCTGAAAGTATCTGCGCGTTTTTACCGATCAAGCCAAGTGATAAGACATTGGCAAATTTGCCCATGCATTATGCTTATGGGCTGTCAGTGATTAATTCCCATTTGTTAGTCGGTGCTACTCTCGTTTTTACCACTCACACACCAGTGGAACCCAATTATTGGGCATTACTCGAATCAACACCTATTCACAGTATTGCTGGCGTACCTCACAGCTATGAAATGCTAGCGAGATTGGGATTTACCAAACGTTTACTGCCCCAGTTGCGATATTTGACTCAAGCGGGGGGGAACCTAAATTCTCGTTGGGTGAAGCATTTTAATGACTATTGTCACGCTAATCAGAAGCAATTTTTTATTATGTACGGTCAAACTGAAGCGACGGCGCGAATGGGATGGTTGGCTCCTGAATCAACCGCCAGCAAACCCGAGTCGATTGGTAAAGCGATTCCAAACGGAGAGTTCTCGTTAATTGATTTAGAAACTGGCAATCCTATCACCCAAACTAACCAGCAAGGTGAATTGATATATCAAGGGCCTAATGTCATGTTAGGTTATGTAAACTCTCGGCCAGAATTAGCTCAATTCGATAGTATTAATCAGTTGCATACGGGTGATTTGGCATACGTCGACGATGATGGTGATTACTACATTACTGGGCGCTTAAAGCGCATGATAAAAATTCACGGTCAACGCATCGCGCTAGATGCAGTAGAGGCAAGATTGAGTGATGCTGATAAGCACGTTGTTTGCTGCGGGAAAGACAATTTGCTAACGGTATTGAGTGATACTCATGTGGCAACAAGTGCGATCGAGATAGCCAAGTTATTGCACATTCACCCTAGTACCGTACGTGTTCAAGCGCCAGTAGAATTGTTGTACACAACGAATGGCAAGTATGACTATGCCTCGATGCAGGAGCGTTATGGTGCCTAATGATATTCAGCAGTTAATTAGTGACGTGCTTGAGCAGCCAGTCTATGGCGTGAACAAATTCAACAAACAAGCGGTGCTCGGCAAAGTTTTTAGTACGTTACACGAACATCACATCAAGGCATCGTCACATTATGGCTCGCTTTTCTCCGATGTCGCTTTAGGTCAAAACGACTCGTCAAATATTCAGCTCAGTGATTTTCCGTATCTCGCGGTTAGGTTGTTCAAACTCTTGAAGTTGAGCAGCATTGATTTGGATGAAGAATTTAAAGTGTTACGCAGCTCCGGTACGACAGGACAATCACCTGCACAAGTTGTGCTGGACCGACAGACCAGCTCGAACCAATCGAAAGCCCTTGTGCGTATTATGCAAGAGTTTATAGGCCGACAACGCTTGCCTATGTTGATCATAGATAGTCCTGCGGTATTAAAAGACAAAGCCTTGTTTTCGGCACGTGGAGCGGGTATTCAGGGCATGGCATTTTTTGGTCGCAAACCGGTTTATGCTCTCGACGAAAATATGGCACTCGATATCGATGCTGTATCGACCTTTTGTGAGCAAAACCGCGGTAAACCAGGACTCTTGTTCGGTTTTACTTTTATGGTTTGGGCGAACTTTATTCAGCAACTTAAGCGCAGCAATCGTACACTTTCCTTACCACATGGCGTGTTAATTCACAGTGGTGGATGGAAGAAGCTGGTTGATCAGCAAGTCGACAATGCCACATTTAAATCAACGGTCACGGCCGTGACTGGGATCGAAAAAATCCATAATTTTTACGGTATGGCAGAGCAGGTCGGCTCAGTGTTTGTTGAATGTGAACATGGGCATTTGCATTGCCCGACGAGTGCTAACGTTATTGTTCGAAACTTTACCGATTTGTCGCCAAATCCAGTGGGTGTAGAAGGTCTAGTTCAGGTGCAGTCTGTGATACCAACGAGTTACCCTGGGTTCAGTATTTTAACCGAGGATAAGGGAACGCTACTCGGAGAAGATGATTGTAGTTGTGGCCGTCTGGGCCGATATTTTTCGATATCTGGTCGATTGCCAAAAACCGAATTACGTGGGTGTAGCGATACCGGGAGCCAAGTATGAGTATCTCGATAGTGTGCCCCAACGCCCACAGCCGCCTGAACGAAGGTGTAGAATGGAGCGAGTTTAAGGCACACGCCTTATTTGATGAAAGCACGAATTTGTTGCCCCAAGACCCACACATACTCTCTTTTATTGGTACCTTGTCGTCTGAATTAATGCGTAGCGAGTTAGCGAAAGATTTCCCCGAGCTTATCGCATTGGGCTTTTGGCTCAGAGCGTCGAATACTAAAGCCTATTACGCGCAACTGGGTGATGATTGGTTTAAACCTGTTGGTTTGGTGGTGCATTATGCGCCCAACAACGTCGATACACAGTTTGTGTATAGTTGGGTGTGCAGCTTATTAATGGGCAATCGCAACCTGATTCGATTGGGTAGCCAAACTTCACCTTTGCAGCAGGCTTTACTCGAAATTATCGAAAAGGTGCTTGGTTTGGCTGAACACCAGGCTATCGCAAACACGAATGTATTTTGTCGTTTTGAGCGTGACGCCAGTGTGAGCCTTGATATTGCCCTTGCGGCAGATGCAAGAGTGATTTGGGGCGGCGATGATAGCGTGTCGGCCATTAAGCGGCTACCCACAAAAGCGCGGTGCCGAGATATTAGTTTCGCTAACCGCTTCTCTTTTGTTGTTATTAATGGCGATGGTCTTTCAGACGCAAACATCGCTTCAGTGTGCGAGGGGCTCAAGCGCGACATGGCGGCGTTTTCCCAACAGGCCTGTTCTTCACCCCGCTACGTATTTTGGCTCGGTAGTAATGCGTTAAAAGATATGTTTTTCAGTGAATTGGGTTCAATGTTACCCTTTGCTGGTATCAATCAACGCAATGAACAATTGGTTTATGCTCAATGGCTAAAGGCAACGAATCAAGCCACTTTGATAAAACAATACGGCAGCTTGTGTATCGTTGATGTTGATAATGAAAAAGACATCGTCAAAGGGTATGAGCTAATAGACACCCATCCAGGCCAGCAAATATTGCTTCACGTACAACTGGATAATTTGGCTGGTTTACAGCCGTATCTCAATAATAAAGCGCAAACCCTGAGCTATTGGGGGCTAGAACAAGCAGAGTTAATTAAGTTTTTATCATTGCCGTCGATAACAGGAGTGGACCGTATTGTTCCTGTTGGGCAGGCACTCACATTTTCGCCAATTTGGGATGGCTATGAATTGCTAAGCCAGCTATCAAGGCGTATTTCGATAAGTTAATTTAGCCCTCATTCAGAATGATGAATGAACGGCGTAATATATTAGAAGTAGAGACAATGACGAAAAAAGTATATCTCGGAATGAGCGCCGATTTAGTTCATCCTGGTCATCTGAATATCATCAAAAAAGCAGCGGAACTCGGTGAAGTCACCGTTGGTTTGTTAACTGATAAAGCAATCGCGAGCTATAAACGCGTTCCCTTTATGACTTTCGAGCAACGCAAAGAAGTGATCGAAAACATCAAAGGCGTGGCCCATGTCATTGCGCAAGAAACGCTAGATTACGTGCCCAACCTTGAAGCGCTTAAGCCTGATATTGTGGTACACGGTGATGATTGGCAAACGGGCGTTCAGCAAAAAACGCGTCAGCGCGTGATTGATTGTCTTGCGCAATGGGATGGCAAGCTAGTCGAAGTACCTTATACCCATGGCATTTCTTCTTCTCAATTACACAAAGCTATGAAAGAGATTGGCACTACGCCAGAAGTGCGTTTGAAGTCACTACGCCGTATCTTGAATGCTAAACCCTTAGTGCGTTTCCTCGATATCCACAATGCCCTGTCGGGGTTAATTATAGAAAATACCCGAATTGAGACTGAGACTGGTCCAAAAGAATTCGACGGCATGTGGGGCAGCAGCTTGACCGACTCAACAGCTAAAGGAAAGCCTGATATCGAAGCCGTGGATGTGACATCACGCATGTCGACGTTAAATGAAGTACTCGAAGTCACTACCAAGCCTATTATCTATGACGGCGATACAGGCGGCAAAACAGAACACTTTGTTTTTACAGTAAAAACGCTAGAACGCCTAGGCGTGTCAGCGGTTATAATTGAAGACAAAACAGGCTTAAAGAAAAACTCGTTGTTTGGCACCGAAGTTGCGCAAACTCAGGATTCAATCGAGAATTTTTGTCACAAAATTCAAGCGGGTAAAGCGGCGCAAGCGACTAACGATTTTATGATTATCGCCCGTATTGAAAGCCTCATCTTAGACCAAGGCGTTGATGATGCCATGGAACGTGCTGCTGCCTATCTCGATGCGGGAGCTGATGGCATTATGATCCATAGTCGCCAGAAAACACCTGACGAAATTTTTGAGTTTTGTGACCGCTATGCTCAATTGCCGAATCGCAAGACCTTGGTTGCCGTACCTTCGAGTTACAACAAAGTTTACGAGCACGAATTGGAAGCGAGAGGCGTGAACGTGGTGATTTATGCCAATCAGTTATTGCGCAGTGCATACCCTGCTATGTTGAATACGGCAGAAAGTATATTAAGCCATGGGCGTTCTGCAGAAGTAGACAGCAGCATGATGCCAATTAAACAAATTCTCGAACTTATCCCTGGCGGTAAATAATGATTGCGCCAGCAGATTTTTGTACGTTTCTTGCGGAACATGGTCTGACACAATATTACGGTGTGCCTGATTCATTGTTGAAGTCCTTGTGTGCTTATATCGACAACCATTACGAGAAAAGCCAACACGTGATAACGGCGAATGAAGGGAATGCCATGGCCATGGCGACCGGATTCTACCTAGGATCTGCAAAGCCCGCGGTGGTGTATATGCAAAATTCGGGGTTGGGGAATATCGTCAACCCCATGACATCCTTGTGTGACACACAAGTTTATAGCATTCCCATGCTGTTAGTGATTGGCTGGCGCGGTGAACCAGAGGTGAAAGATGAACCTCAGCATGTTAAGCAAGGAGCAATCACGCTCGAACAGTTAACTCTGTTAGATGTGCCTTACGTGGTCATAGACAGTAACACGTCGTTGGAGACAGTTAGCCCGTTGCTTTCGCGTATGCTGCAAGAATCTCGTCCTGTTGCTGTTGTTGTGAAAAAAGGCTCATTCGCGTCTGAAAAGTCGCCACAACGTGAGCAGGCCTTCACGATGAAAAGAGAAAGCGCGCTATCTTGTTTGCTCGACAATATGCAGCCTGACACGCTGGTGGTATCGACAACAGGGAAAACTTCTCGGGAAGTGTTTGAGCTAAGAAAAGCGAAGCAACAAGCCAATAGTGATTTCCTGACCGTTGGCGGCATGGGGCATACGGCGTCTATTGCGCTTGGTGTAGCCATGGCTCAGCCGTCAAAACCTGTGGTTGCTTTTGACGGTGATGGTTCATTGCTCATGCACATGGGGGCACTCGCCGTTACAGGTGCTGTTTCTCCAGAGAACTTTGTTCATGTTGTATTGAATAATCAAAGCCATGAGTCGGTCGGTGGTCAGCCTACTGTAATCGCTGGTGTTGACTTAGAAAGTGTGACCAAAGCATGTGGTTACCGTCATTATCTTTGTTTATCTTCAGAACAAGAGATTCACGCTCAGTTTGCTAATGCACTTGCGCTTGAAGGGCCGGTATTAGTAGAAGTTCGCATTGCTCAAGGTTCGAGGGATGATTTAGGTCGCCCAACATCGACTCCTGTTGAAAATAAACGCGCGTTTATGCAACACGTTGGATTGTGACCGAAACCAAAGAGTGAATATCATGACAGAGCCCTCATCGCCGCAATTTAATGTAATTACCACACATTCACTGCTCGACACGTTACACGAGTTGTCGCTTGGGCCGAGGCCGTTAATCGTAACGAGTGGAGGGTTTGCTCGTCGTGGTGTTGTTGGTGAACTGGTTACTGGGTTATCTGAGAGCGAAGTCACTGTTATTGATAGCGTGTCGCCAAACCCTGAACTTGCCTATTTATCATCGTTACTTGAACGCTACCAAGACGCTGCCTTTACGTCTGTTATTGCGTTAGGTGGCGGCAGTGTAATGGATTCTGCGAAAGTGCTGAGCCGTTTACTCGGTGAGCCTGCTGCAGCGCTCGAAGGGTATTTGGTTTCTGGCGCGCAGCTACCGCCTAACAGCCCTGTGCCGTTGATCACCATTCCTACATCATCGGGTACTGGGGCCGAGATTACGCCTTTTGCTACCGTGTGGGATAGTCGCACGCAAACTAAGTATTCTTTTGCTGATCGCATCCCAGACGCCACCGTTTTAGAAGCCAAATTAACTCAAACACTTCCGCGAAATGAAACGCTTTACTCAGGGTTAGATGCCTTATCTCATGCGCTTGAGTCTTTGTGGAACATCCAGCGCACGGCTACCAGTCAGCGCGCAGCATTGGCCGCTATTGATCATGTGGTGGCCGCTTTGCCCCAAGTGTTGGCCTCGCCTTCGTCATTGTCTGCACGAGAAACGATGCTGATTGGCGCAAACTTGGCGGGGATGGCGATTACAGAAACACGCACAGCCTTGGCCCACGCTATGTCATATTCATTGACCATGAAATACGGTATTCCACATGGTTTAGCGTGTAGTTTTACTTTACCTGCATTACTTGGGCTGTTTTCCAATGAGGAGTTAGGGTTGAGTGATACCCAGAGAATAGGGGTTGAAGCCTTGTTGTCGAGTTTGCATTTGGCTGAAGAGGTCACGAAATTTGCTTCTGCAGAGCAGATTATTTCCGACTTTGATTATCAGTTAGACCCTAGTCGAGCGAAAAACTTTACCCGTGAAGTTTCTCCTGAACAGATTAAGCGTGTATTGGTGTTGAGTCTCAACAAGGAGACACAGAATGTCTATTAAAACAGTATTATTTGGCGCAGGTGGTGGGGCGAGCCAGTATTTAGGCAGTATTGATACTGATGAGCGAACATTTATCGCAATATTGGATAACGACCCCGCTAAAGTGGGTACACAAGTCGCTGGCCTAAAAGTACTGGCGCCTGAATCTATTGTTGAACTCGATTTCGATCAAATAGTGATCACGACGCAGTGGTCGATGGAAGTCTATGGGCAACTAACAGAAAGTTTGGGCGTTGATAAAAATAAGGTACTTATTCCTAAAAAGAAAACCTTAAAAGCGCTGAAAGCGGAACCATTTAGAAACCTAGAAACCTTAGCATTTGGCCAGCGTATTATCACCAATCTGTGCCGGTTAGCGGCATCACAGAACGTGCCATTAATGGTAGATTTTGGCACTTTGCTCGGCATTATCCGCGATGGTGACATTATCCCTTGGGATGATGACATCGACTTTGCTATTGCCAAAGACAAGGCGCCTGCGCTTGTGCATGTGTTAAAAGCATTTATCGCCGAATCACCTGATAAAGTTGATTGGCGAATCGAAGAGCTAAAAAGTCAATCAGGTGAAACTTTAGGGTTATTGCTCAGATTTACCGACCACTCTGGCGTACATACTAGCTTTTCTACTTCATTTGGCTTTCGAGAGTTTAAAGATGGCGTTGCGCATCATATGCCAAGTTTGGGTATGTGGCATGGGCCAGAAAAGCACTTTTTGACTTTTGAGCAAATCGATTGGATGGGGACGAAAATCAACATTCCCTGTGAACACGACGCTTATTTGACTTACCAATACGGCGATTGGAAAACACCAAAGCAAGATATGCAACTCTCTGATTATGCGAACTTGAATAAGGTTGATTTTAACGACATAAAATCAGCGAGCCCTAAAACCTATTTGGTCGA
Organism: Alteromonas sp. ABE4_545; assembly: GCF_056161325.1. Taxonomy (NCBI): domain Bacteria; kingdom Pseudomonadati; phylum Pseudomonadota; class Gammaproteobacteria; order Alteromonadales; family Alteromonadaceae; genus Alteromonas; species Alteromonas sp. ABE4_545. The sequence continues at coordinate 156,703 of NZ_JBSWYY010000004.1, read as the reverse complement.
GTAAACCCTGTGATCACCGATGAATTACTTGCGTTGATGCAAAAAGTAGAGCCTGTAGATATTCAGGCTTTGCGCGGCCAAGATGTTCAAATATTCGGAACGGGTGGGTATGCTAAGCAGTTGATTGATAGGGCTGACTTGAATGTATTAGCATTTATTGACCACCACGCCAGCGCAGTCAGTCATCCCCATTTTGATCAACCCCTCATCAAACCAGAGCAAGCGAGTGGGCGAGTTGTGATTGGCGCGAGTATCGGCAATTATCAGTATAATCAACTGATTGCTTTATCAAAGGTAGCTGACGACCAGATTGAAAAAGTTTACTTAGTCGATGAGTGTGCAAATCAACGCGGGTTAGAACAAACCGAATTGGAAAATACGGTATTGTTGATAGAGCATACCAATGGTGTGGAGCGTCATCGAGAGCACCTTACGGGTTTTAGAGCGTATTGGCAGCAACGGGGAAAAACCGTGGTGTCTTTGTGTCCTTTGATGCTCCCATTTTATTCTGCGTATTGGCAACATCGCGACGTGTTCATCTGGAACGGGCAACGTCCTTTGTATGAATTGGTCGATGTCTATCTTCCCCACGCTAAGAAGTACTTTATCGAATATGGTTTTTTCCCCCAATCTGAACACATTTATTTCGACGCACGTGGCGTTAGTCAAGAGTCGTCGCTCATGCACGACGATTTGCATTGGGTCAGTGCTTCAGAACTTGAACAACTGAGTTACACACGTGCATCTTTCTTGGCTGGATTTACTCATGAGGCCAAAGATTACGTGTTGGTGCCGTTACAAGTTCCCGATGATGCGAATATTGTTAATGCTAGCCGTTTTACATCAGGGATGCAGGAGTTTATTGATTACATCAACGATTATTACCCTGAAGATGTCGATGTTGTCTTTAAAGCACACCCCAAAGACCCCAACCGACGCAATTATCACTATCACAACCGCCGAGTCAGTGAAAAGCCATTTCTCACATTGCTGAAACACGCGAGATGCGTGCACGGTATTACATCGAGCACCCTGTATGAGGCGCTATTGGCAGGTGTAGAGGTTATTTCCGAGGGCGTGAGTTTAATCAATAAACATCAGCATCAACCAGAAAAGTTATTAGCGGCGATGGTTAGTCGGCAAATAGATATATCTACAACTGATATGGAAGAGTATTTAATTCAACAGCAATGTTTCCCCGACTATTCTGAAAAACAAACAGAGGGTTTATTGTGAGTCATTCGCATACTATAAAATGGCAGGCTGGAAAGTTCTATTTAGCCAGTTGTCATCAAACATTACCTTTGGAACAGGCTTGGGAACTTCCCGACGTGCCCGGCATATCAGACTTGCACATTGACAATGCAATGCAGTATTTAACGTCGATGGAAGCGGATACAGCAATGCGTGTTTGGGTAAAAAGACTTTCCAAAGGCGGGCGGCTAACTATCACAGTACCAGACACAAACTACTTCATGAAAAAATGGCTTGCTGCAGAATGGACTGAAGAAACGCTTAAAGATGGGCAGTCAGAGGCAAGATTAGCCTTTGCCGGTTTGTGGGGAGCGCAAGCATTTGGTAACCCCGTGATGAAAGATTATCAGGTTGGTGCGCAAGGTGCGTATTTGGCTGGGTTCAATGAATCACGCCTTACGTTATTGCTTCAACGCGCTGGCTTGTTCGACGCTGAACGAATTAATGCTCCCGATGGCACCCTCACCATGACCGCAGTGAAAACTATGGACAAAGGTGAACGTCAAGTTGTTACTAGTCGAGAAGCTGTTCGTCCTGACCATTTGAATCGTTACGAGTTTGCTGTGCAGCAATTAAATGCTGTTGGTGCCGACACTATTTTGGATCTTGCATGTGGAGTTGGATATGGCAGTCAATTACTCGCATTGGAAACCCAAGCAAGGATAACCGCGGTTGATATTGATAATGCTGCATTGGCGCATGCTAAACAGTATTTTCCTGCCCCGAAGATAGATTACGTGTTGGGCGATGCCCGAGCGCTAACTTTTGACTCGGCTGAGTTTGATGCCATTGTATCATTTGAGACAATAGAACACGTTGATTTTGCGGAACAATTAGTTGAACACTATCATCGTTGGTTGAAACCTGGGGGCTATTTAATATGTTCGACGCCAAATCAAGATGTAATGCCTTTTGATAAAGAGAAGTTCCGTTTTCATGTCAAACATTTCACGAATGAAGAGTTAGTTTCACTGCTCAACCAAGCTGGGTTTTCTGACATAACACTTTACGCCCAACACGACCCTGTGAAAGGTAAAGTTGTAAAAGGTAATGATGGGCACTTTACTGTCGCTGTCGCTCGTAAAACGAGCTAATAAAAGTAATGCTCGCTATAAATTAATAGGTGAAAAATGAAAAAAGTACTCATTACCGGTAATTTAGGATACGTGGGGCCTGCGGTAACATCACTATTAAAGTCGCATTTTAGCGATGTTACAACATTGGGTGTTGATACTGAATTCTTTGCTCAGCAAGCTTCTTTACCGAGTGCATACGAGGCTCAACAGGTTGATCAGCAGATAGTGTGTGATATTCGTGATCTATCACCAAGTCATCTACAAGGCGTTGACGTGATTATTCACCTTGCGGCTATTTCAAATGACCCTATGGGTAACCGATTTGAAGACGTGACGTATGATATTAATGTGGCTGCGAGTCAGCGACTCGCTATGTTGGCTAAATCTGCTGGTGTTAAGCGATTTGTGTTTGCGTCGAGTTGCAGCGTTTACGGAGCCGCAGACACGTCTCAGTTTGTAGATGAACATGGGCAATTAAATCCTGTCACTGCTTATGCCAAATCAAAAATTGAGCTGGAGTCTGCACTACAACCTTTGGCTGATAGTCACTTTGATGTTTACTGTCTTCGCTTCGCTACGGCGTGTGGCGCAAGTTGTAACCTACGGTTAGATCTCGTACTCAACGACTTTGTTTATTCTGCGGTTAAAAATAACAAAATTAATATTTTGTCAGATGGTACGCCATGGCGACCGCTCATTGATACGTATGACATGGCGAGAGCCTTGGTATGGGCGGCCTGTGTTGCAGAGCGAGATGAATCGGTGAATATTTTCAATGTCGGTAAAACGACCAATAATTACAATGTACTAGGGCTTGCTGAGGCGGTGCAATCGTTGCTTACGTCGGTAGAAGTTGAAGTGAATACACAAGCCAGCTCAGACACACGGTCCTATCGGGTCGATTTCACCAAATTTGAACAAGCAGCGATGGAGTGGGCGCCTAAAATTGAACTTCACGAGAGTATCCGACAACTTATCGATTGTGTGAGCCCCATTCCTATGGGTCAACTAGAAAGATATAAACGTTTGTTTGTTCTGGATAAACACTTAGCAGAAGGTAAGCTGAACACACAGTTAAAGTGGCAGTAGCGTTAAACTATGCTTTTTTCGGTAATAATTCCTGTTTTTAATCGCTCGGATGTTTTAATGCGGGCGATTAAATCTGTACTCGCTCAGGATTACCAAGATCTAGAAATACTCGTTATTGATGATGGCTCTGAACAACATCATCGGCGCAAGATGCAAGCGATCGTCAATGCGCTCAATGATCCGCGAATTACACTTATCCACCATGCTGAAAATTGCAATGGGGCGGCAGCGAGAAATACGGGAATTCAGGCCGCAAAAGGTGATTTTATTTGCTTTTTAGACTCTGATGATGAATGGCTGCCGGCCAAGCTGAATGTCATGTATCAAGCGATTCAGTCGGCCTATACGCCGGTTGATGACATTATTATTCATCACCCCTATGTCAATATCGATTTCGGCAAGAAAGGCAAACCATATCCCAAACTCGCCAAGCAGGTCGGAGAATCCGTCGCACATTATTCTTTTGTTACCAATAATGTTGGTGGTATTCAATCAAGTACCCTTTGCGTCGCTGCATCACTAGCAAAATACGTCATGTTTAATGAGCAGCTAAGAGGGCATCAGGATTGGGATTTTGCCCTTAGGCTCGGTGCTCACACTGACCGTTTTATCTTTGTGGAGCAAACCTTGTCATTGCGCCACAGAGATGGCAGCGACAGTGTCGCTAAGTCTTTAGACTGGCGTTATTCATTGGGGTTCTTAAAACAATATAAGCGCTTTTTTGAGGCAAAAACAGCCACTTACTTTTTTGAAAGGGTGGTGCTAAAAAAAGCCATTAAGGCAAGTTCGCTCTTGCCATTATTGTTAACGCGAACATTTTGGTGGGCATGTTGGAAAAAGCCTTCAATTTTGTTTTCAATGAAAAAGTGGCGAGCAAGTCGGGTGCAGTTGTGCGGCCGAATTGAGCGATTGCTCGAACACTGCCGCACTCACCAGCACCATAGTGTTATATTGTGGGGAGCAAACGCTTATTCACTTGAAATTGTTAACGTAACCTCTAACGATATCAAGGTATTAGCCATTATTGACAATGGCCTTGGCGACAAAAGCAGCGCTTTAGAAGGTATTCCTATTCGAGCGTTGAACACCATGGATGCGAGTTTGCTAGAGCGAGCGCATGCGATAGTATTAGTGACCGATCATCATTGCGATTCGATGAAGCAAGACTTGGCTGAAAAAAATGCTGACTTGTTAGTCAAAGTGGTGAATTTTTGAGGTATGCGCTTGGCAGTAATGTGAAGTCGATGGGAAACATTAAATATTTATTTTGATATGACGATATCGAGTAGATAAAGTTTGAGAAAGTACAACAAAGGATAAAAATCTCAATGAAGGCTGTTATTCTGGCGGGTGGTCTAGGTACTCGTATTAGTGAAGAATCCCATCTTCGTCCTAAGCCAATGATCGAAATTGGTGGGAAACCAATACTTTGGCATATTATGAAGATCTATTCGTCGTTTGGTGTGAATGATTTTGTTATCTGTTTGGGGTACAAGGGCTACATCATTAAGGAATACTTCGCTAACTATTTTTTGCACATGTCTGATGTCACTTTTGATATGGCATCCAATACAATGGAAGTGCATGAAAAACATGTTGAACCTTGGCGAGTTACATTGGTAGACACTGGTGAGAATAGCATGACGGGAGGTCGGTTACGTCGTGTGAGAGACTATGTGGGCAGTGACACGTTTTGCTTTACTTATGGTGATGGGTTAGCCAACGTCGATATTGAAGCGCAAATCCGTGCTCATCGCCAATCAAAGAAAATTGCAACAGTAACGGCAATACAGCCCCCAGGCCGCTTTGGTGCACTTGATATTCAAAACAGTACAGTAAAACGTTTTCAAGAGAAGCCTGCTGGTGACGGTGCGTGGATCAACGGTGGTTTTTTTGTATTAGAAAGCGAAGTGTTTGACTACTTGCACGCCGATACCGATGCCTTTGAATCGGCGCCTCTTTCTCAATTAGCCGCCGACGGCCAATTAAATGCATATCAGCACAATGGTTTTTGGCAGTGCATGGACACTCTACGTGATAAGAATCACCTCGATGCTTTATGGGATTCACAGTCTGCACCTTGGAAACTATGGTAGTGAGTGTCGATGTATTGTAACTCGATGAATGGGTTGTGTGAGTTCGTCGAGTTTACAAAGGTTTGCTACTTTGCTTATGTCGCCCCAGCGTGCTTTTCCATCCCATCGGTTACTGTTAAATCACATAGAGAATAGAATTGACTTTTACCCGAGCTTATCGGTAAGGGAGCTAGGAACCACTATGAGCAATAAATTAGCGATTAAGGAATTGGGGCTTGGCGGTGTTTTTGAAGTAAGGTCGTTGCGATATAGTGATGACCGCGGATCTTTTGCTCGTTGGTACTGTGGTAACGAATTAGCCGCGCTTTTACCAAACAAAAGCGTCAGACAAATTAATCATTCGGTGAATACCCGTAAAGGAACAGTGAGAGGCTTGCATTTTCAGTACCCTCCCGCGGCTGAGCACAAGCTAGTCCGCTGCGTGCAAGGCGCTGTGTCTGACATTATTGTTGATTTAAGAGCCAACTCGCCAACTTTCTTGGCACATATTAGCGTTCATTTAGAAGCATCCGATGATGTGATGCTGTTGATTCCGCCTGGTTGTGCTCATGGTTTCCAATCTCTTCAAGACAACAGCCAGTTGTTATATTTACACACAGCCGATTACGCTCCCGAGCTTGAAGGTGGGTGTCGGGTCGATGACCCTATACTCAAGATTAAACTGGCTTTGCCGATATCAACGATATCGCAGCGAGATTCAAGCTTTGCCTTTTTAGAAAAAGATTTTAGTGGAATAGAAGTATGAAATGTAGACATTGTCATCACAGTTTACACCTGACTTTGATGGACTTTGGTTCTATGCCGCCGTCTAATGCATATTTGTCTAGTGACGCTCACTTCGATAAAGAAAAATGTTATCCGTTAAATGTGAAAGTGTGCGAACAGTGTTGGCTTGTACAAACTCAGGATTTTACCCGAGCTGATGAGCTTTTTACCGCCGATTATGCCTATTTTTCATCGACATCATCGAGTTGGCTGCAACATGCGGCCGAATATGTAGAGGGGGCTGTCGAAACGCTAGCTCTTGACCATTCGAGTTTTGTTGTTGAACTGGCATCAAACGATGGCTACTTATTGCAAAATTTCCAAAAACGGGGCATCCCCAACCTTGGAGTCGAGCCGACTCTGGCTGCAGCAGAAAAAGCTCGTACCTTGGGTATTGATGTTGTTTCGTCATTTTTCGGTATGCCCCTGGCGAAAGAGTTGGTTAGGCTGTACCGCAAGGCCGACCTGATTATCGCGAACAACGTGCTCGCTCACGTCCCAGATATCAATGATTTTGTGGAAGGGATCAGCGTATTACTTGCTGACAACGGGGTATGTTCATTTGAGTTTCCGCATTTACTAAAACTGCTTGAAGAACATCAATTCGATACTATTTATCACGAGCATTACTCGTATCTATCATTGTTAGCAGTTAAGCGTATTTTGCTGCAAGCAAACCTATTGATTTACAGGGTGGAAGAGTTGACCACTCATGGTGGCAGTTTGCGTGTATGGGCGGCAAAAGCCAATACCGACAGAAACATAGATAAGAGTGTGGATGACATCCTTGCTCAGGAAATTGAAGCGGGATTGGCTACGAAAGAAGTGTACCAACACTTTGCTGATGAAGCGCAGCGTATATCCGTTTCCTTGAAAAACTATTTACAAGAACAAAAGCGTTTAGGGCGTTGTGTTGTTGCGTACGGTGCCGCCGCTAAAGGCAATACCATGCTTAACTATGCGGGGATAGGGCTAGATCTCTTACCTGTAGTATTCGATGCGGCTCCTTCCAAACAAGGAAAGTTTATGCCTGGGAGTCATATACCTATCAAACACCCAAAAGAGCTAACCACATACAAACCGGATTGCGTCCTCATCTTACCCTGGAACTTGTCCAAAGAAATTAAGGCTCAGCTTACACCCATTGTTGGTGACGACTGTGATTTTGTAATTGCAATTCCAACACTGAAGCAATTATGAAAGTGCTGATCACCGGAGCAACAGGATTTATTGGAAAAACCACCCTCACATGGTTGTGTGATCAAAATATACCTGTGGTTGTGCTGGGGAGAGAAGCGCCTAAAACGTCCTCTACTGTGACTTTTGTACGCACTGACCTGATGACCGATACGCAGCTTGTTGACAAACTTGCCAAGTTAAAATGCACCCATTTACTTCATCTAGCGTGGAATGTGGACCACGGTAAATTTTGGCACTCCGAAGAGAATATGGACTGGGTGGCGGCAACGTGTCGTTTGGTACACGCATTTCGTATTGCTGGCGGCAAGGCTGCCGTTTTTTCAGGTACATGTGCTGAATACGGTGTATCTGAAACCACATTATTTGAAGGGACCGATTATGGTCAGCCCTCAACACTGTATGGCGTTTCTAAAGACGCGACTCGCCGACTTGTTATGTCTTATTGTGAAACAAACGGTGTGCGATGTAGTTGGGGGCGGATTTTTTTTCCATATGGGAAAGGTGAAGATGAGCGCCGTATCGTTCCGTCTTTGTTTAAAGCGATCACTGGCGCTGCGCCGGCTTTTTCTACTTATCTGTCGAGCCGACGAGACTTTATCTACATAGACGATCTCGTTCAGGGCTTATGGGTATTGTTGCAACGTGGAAAACACGATATTTACAACCTTTGTTCTGGACAGGAAACCGCTATTGCTTCGTTAATTGAAAGTATCGCAGATGTTGTTGGGAAACCCGCACAAGTTTTACTTAATTGTGGAAAGCGAGAATCACCAGATGTAAAGATTATTGTCGGCGATAATACAAAACTTCGCGCGTTAGGATGGTCGCCTGTGACGTCTTTGCATCAAGGACTACAGGCTATTTATACGGGATCTTTTCTAAAATGACTATGTATTGCCCAGTGTGTGCGTCTACACAATTATCGCCATTGGTATACAGAGAGAATGTACCAGTACATCAAAATTTGGTCATGGATTCGGCGCAGTCTGCGAAACAGTGTACAACGGGCATAATGGATATTCAGTTGTGCCGCGATTGTGGGTTTGTCTTTAATCAAAAGTTTGATTTATCACTGTTATCTTACGGTGATGAGTACGACAACACGCAATGCCACTCAAATGTATTTGAGGATTACATGGATGATCTGGTTCGCGAGCTCGTTGAAGTAAATGGCGTGAGAAATGCCACAGTGGTTGAAATTGGCTGCGGAAAAGGCACTTTTTTAAAAAAATTAGTCAATTACCCTGGTGCGAATAATAAAGGGATTGGCTTTGACCCCAGTTATGTAGGGGAGCCGGTTTCAGCTGACGGGAAGTTGTCTTTTTACAAAACATTTTATGACGAAACCTGCGTTGATGTTGATGCGGACGTGATTATCTGTCGTCATGTTATTGAACATGTGCCAGCCCCTGTTGAATTGTTAAAAAACGTTCGGCTTGCTATTGGAGAGCGTGCTGATACTCGAGTGTTTTTTGAAACACCGTGTATCGATTGGATATTAGAAAACAAAGTGGTTTGGGATTTCTTTTACGAACACTGCGCGTTGTTTAGCGCAGGTTCACTTTCTTGTGCTTTTAATCGTGCTGGTTTTCAGGTTGAGCACGTACGTCACGTGTTTAACGAACAGTATTTGTGGTTGTCAGCGCGTCCAGCAGATCAAATTCTTACAGAGAAAGATGCAGGCAAAACTACGCAGCTAGCAGAGCAATATCAAGTGAAAGAAACGCTCTTATTACATGATTTACGCGAACTGATAGTGTCATGTCAACGCGATGGCGGTGTCGCATTGTGGGGAGCGGGGGCAAAAGGGGCTACGTTGGCCCATTTACTCGACCCCCACGTTGACCTAATCACAGCAGTGGTTGACGTTAATCCGAATAAACAAGAGAAATTTATTCCGGGCAGCGGTCACCGCATAATATCGCCCTCTACCTTGGACGAGCTTCAAATCCAACACGTTATATTAATGAACCCTAATTACCGACACGAAGTTGAAAAAACGCTATCTACGCTCACAACACGTGTGACTTTGCATGAATGGACAGCCTCATGAAATTAATTTTAGATACTGATACTGCAACGCTAACCACCGAACAAGAGGGTGAAACTCAGGTTTTGCCTCTATACTCCAAAGAAGCGTTTGAGGCGCTATCAAGGCAATGGGTTCGAGTTGGATGGAATCAAAAATATCAATATACGTTCAGTTGGTATGGACGCCCTGTGATTCAGCTGCCCGAAGACATGATTCGTATGCAAGAAGTGATTTACCAATTACAGCCAGACGTAATTGTTGAAACGGGAGTCGCTCATGGTGGTTCACTGGTTTTTTATGCCAGTTTGATGCAATCGATGGGGAGAGGAAAAGTCGTGGGTGTAGATATTGAAATTCGCCCGCACAATCGTAAAGCGATAGAAGCTCACCCTCTTGCCCATCGGATCGCGTTAATCGAAGGAAGCTCTACTCATCCAGACGTTGTCTCTCAAGTTAACCAGCTTATCAAGCCTGATGATGTTGTTCTCGTCATCCTTGATTCTGATCATTGCTATGATCATGTGCTAGCAGAACTACAGGCTTATGCTCCTTTGGTACCTGCTAATTCTTACATTGTCGCGACTGATGGCATTATGTCGGATTTAGCCGACCTGCCAAGAGGTAAGCCTAATTGGGTTGAAGATAACCCGACGCGCGCCGCCTTTGATTTCGCACAGAGCAATCCCCAATTTATCATTGAACAGCCAGCGTGGCCTTTCAACGAAAGTGACTTGGCCCACAATATCACACATTGGCCTGGCGCTTGGTTAAAAAGAGTTGAGGAGTAAGCGTTGGTGAAACGGCTATTTTTTTTCCCAAATTACAAGTCAAATGAGTACATTGATTTATTGTATAGTGAAGCCGACCATTGGTCTGTTGAGCTTATCCCGTGGAACCGACATCTCAAGATGCAAAAAGGTGATGTTTTCCATGTGCACTGGGAAGATGCGGTAATAAAAAAGTCGGATAACCAGATGCTATCGGCCGAAATATTTGTTGGCCGAATGACAGAAATGAAACGCTTGGGTGTACAGATTGTATGGACAGTTCACAACACCCAGAGTCATTTATCCATTGACCGAGCTGCAGAAAGTTTGATTCGTGATTGGTTGAGAGACCACGCCGACGTCATATGTGTACACTCGACACGCCATATTGAATTACTACAATTTGCCGAGATTCAATCTAAGATCTGCGTTATTCCACTACCTATTTATATTCGAGCGCCACTCAAAAAAGACCTCAAACGCGTAACTAGTGTTGGTACAGCAGGGCATACCAGAGACAATAAATATCTGGAAGAGATTATAACACTGCTTTGTGAACTACAACGCTCTAGGGCCGTGCGAGGTATTATTCATTCTGCGCGCTATGAAAGCCACGCTCCACTTCCAGAAGGGCTGGAATTACACAATACGTATTTAGATAAACCTGAGTTTAATGCGTTACTTGATCAGATGGATGTTGCTGTTGTTTTATCTGCTTCTAATTTGAACTCGAGCGCTTTAACGAACTTTCTTGGCCGTAACATTCCTTGTTTTATTCCGCGTTCTTTGTTTTTTAATACTGATTTACCCGACGAGTATTATGATTGGGTTTTGCCCGATGACCAAGCTCAGTGGCTTACACACATGAATAAAGTACTCGATGATATTGAGCGCCTTAACCATGTTAAGAGTGTTATTTATCAATGGTCGCTAGCACGCACTCCGTCAATTGTGTCACATCGTTTTTTTCGAGAGGTTGTTTTTGACTAGGTCTATTTCCATTGGCATGCCAAATTATAATAATGAATCGACGATAGAGAGGGCGATTCGTTCGGCGCTTACCTCTAAAAGGGTGAAGCAGCTAGTTTTTTTTGATAACTGCTCTACAGACCGAAGCATCGAGGTGGTAAAAAAACTGGAAGCTGATTACCCTGATGTCCAGTTTGTAATATCCCTACAAAAGGAGAATGTCGGTAGAGCCAACAATTTCAAAGATGTCTACTTTCATAGTCGCGAATATTATTTTGCTTGGTTGGCGCCGGATGATTTTGTCAGTGATGGCTATTATGATCAGCTTGCGCAAAGTTTGGATAACACCGAAGTTGGGTTTAGCGCGGGGTCAACGGTATTTCAGTTACCTAATGCTCAAGAACAATCTGCTCGCTCAAACCGGCCATTGCTAGGAAATTGGCATGAAAGATTACGTCGTTTTTTGTCTAATCCTTGTGAAAACCAATGGTGTTACGGGGTGTTCAGGCGGGAACAGATACACGACGCCGTTAACCATTTAGATGAAAGTGCGGCAAGTGATTGGTTTATGATGATAAGAATGCTTGAACAAGGTGAGTTTCAACACCTTGAGAATTGCATCGCGTATCGCACCAAATCAGAGACTCGGAGTTACTTTTCTGCTGAACATTCCCCTGCAATTTATTACATGTTGACAGAGGGAAGTCCGGTGAAGTTGATGCTTGAACAAACGATTTCAGTTGTCAGTACATTGAACTTCGAACAGTCGAATTTGCTAGCTTTGCTAAAATTATACGTTCGAAAGATCATGGAGTTAGTGCGATACAATACCAATTTAATCACCGATAAACACAGCTTTATACAGAAGGCAGAGCGCGATTTTAACCGTGTGATGAAACAACAGCTAAACGTGCCAGATGACGTATTGAAACAATTAGTGTGGCAGTATCCATGGTGATACCGACTAATACGAATAGGTAAATAAATATACCTTGTATACTAAGATAATTCGCTTCTTAAACTTTGGTTAATACTTAACCTGCGCTATACTAAAGTGGAGAGTGTGAGGTGATTTATGATCAATGTGAATTCAAGCAATTCGTCGGCGGCGACATCGCTTTTACAGCAAGTGCAGGAAAAGCAAACGTCGTTATTAGAAAAGCTGGCGAGCGGCAAAAAAGTTAACGATGCGTCTGATGGTGCAGCAGCACAACAAATTATCGACCGATTAACGTCTCAGGTTGAGGGTAATCGTCAGTCTATTAGCAATGCTTACGACGGTATTTCTCTAGCCCAAGTAGCAGAAGGCGGTTTGGAGAACATCAACAATGATGTAAGCCGTATTCGAGAGCTAACCGTGCAAGCGGGTAATGGCATTCTGAACGCTGCTGATAAACAAGCGATCCAAGCTGAAATCACGCAGTTGCAAGACAACATTTCACAAACCATTGAGCAAACAGAGTTTGCTGGCAAGCCGCTTCTGAGTGAAGACAGCAGTATTAGCTTTCAAGTCGGGGCCGGTGCAGGGCAACAAATCGATGTGGCTACGTCTGATATCGCTTCTCAACTCAGTGGTATTTTAAGCGTTGATATTACCTCTCAGAGCGTTGATGACGCATTGGCAGAAGCTGACGCGGCCATTGAAACCGTTGGTGGTGCTCGCAGCGACCTCGGTGCTACGCAAAGCCAGTTTGAAAGTGCCGCGCGTAACTTAACCCAGGCAGATATCAGTACCTCTGCGGCAAGAAGTCGTATTCAAGACACTGATTACGCCCAAGCTGCGTCTGAAAGTGCAGCCAATGACATATTAGGTCAAGCTGCGGTAAGCGTTCAAGCACAAGCAAATCAACAACAAGGTCAGGTTCTTGCTCTGTTGAGCTAATGTACTTTGTTTAATTTATAAACTAAGGCAGGGTTTCCTGCCTTTTTTGTTTGTAAAACAACTGTATTTCCTCAATTTCTTGTACGTTTGGCAGTTGCGTGATCCTGTTTTACCGTTACAATTAACCTAGCGCTAAACTAATATATAAGAACAAAACAGCTTTTTGGGGATTCGATGAAGGATATTTTACTTGTCAGCGATAATAGTGATTTGATCCAGAATCTCTCCACTATTTTGACCTTCTTGGGTGAACCCTGCCAAGCAGAATCATTTCTCGGCTGCCCTCGGCGGTTGGAAGAAGCCCCTTCATCTGCTGTATTAATTGATGGTAAAGACCAAACAGCCATGATGGCGTTGGTGAAAAAATTTCCTAAAACGCCTTTCGTGGCTGTCGTTAGCAATGAATCTAACGTTAACTCAAGTAATAACTTGGTTAGCGTGCTACCCATGCCAATCACCTATCCGGTGCTAACCCAAGCGATTCATCGGTGCCAAGAATATATTCGCCGTCAGCCCAAACAAAACAGCCAGTCTGCGCTTAAAACGCGTTTGTTTCGCAGTTTGGTTGGGCGTAGCGAGCAAATTCAAATTGTTCGTCGCCTTGTTGAGCAGGTGGCACCAACCGACGCTAATGTATTAATTTTAGGTGAGTCTGGTACGGGCAAAGAAGTGGTTGCACGCAATGTTCACTTCTTATCTGAACGAAAAGATGGTCCTTTCATTCCCGTGAACTGCGGTGCGATACCCGGAGACCTGCTAGAAAGTGAGTTGTTCGGGCATGAGAAAGGGGCGTTTACCGGAGCGATTAGTAGCCGTAAAGGTCGTTTTGAACTTGCGGAAGGAGGCACGCTTTTCCTCGATGAGATTGGCGATATGCCTTTGCAAATGCAAGTTAAGCTTTTACGTGTGCTACAAGAGCGTACTTATGAGCGGGTAGGGGGCACAAAGCCAATACGATGCAATGTACGTATCATTGCTGCCACCCACCGCGATCTCGAATCCATGATCCAAGCCGACAAATTTCGTGAAGATTTGTATTACCGCTTAAACGTATTTCCGATCGACAGCCCTGCGCTGCGAGAGCGTCGAGAAGATATTCCCTTGCTTCTACAGGAACTGAATAGTCGTATGGAAGGGGAAGGCGCGTCGGGAGTTAAACTGACGGAGCAGGCCATTGGCTCGTTAATGGAACACGCTTGGGCCGGTAATGTGCGAGAGTTGTCTAACCTTGTTGAGCGCTTAACGATTCTGTATCCGGGCCAAATGGTCGATGTACAAGATTTACCTCCCAAGTACCAATACGGTGATATTGAGCCCTATGAGCCAGAGTACCCAGAAGAAGTACTTGAGCGAGACGCATTTAATGAGTTATTTGCTGAAACGGCAGCAGAAGAGGAAGCGAGAGACACGGCTAATGCCTCTATGGCGTCAGGTGCACTGCCTCAAGATGGTGTGAATCTGAAAGAGTACTTGTCTGAGCTTGAAATAAACCTCATCCGCCAAGCTTTGGATCAACAAGATTGGGTTGTTGCTAGAGCCGCCGATAAATTGGGTATGCGCAGAACCACCTTAGTTGAAAAAATGCGTAAATATGACATACAACGCGAAGCTTGATGCTTCGCGTTGTCAATAAAATGACATTGTTTCACTAGTTGAAAAAATGCGTAAATATGACATACAACGCGAAGCTTGATGCTTCGCGTTGTCAATAAAATGACATTGTTTCACTCCTCTTTGTTGTTCAACTCGCTGTAAAATAAGTAAAAAATTCTGGCACGCCAAGTGCAAGTAAGTTTGTCATTAAAAATACGTCTGCATTTTGACGAGGAAACAATGACATTCAGTAGCAGCCAAGCGACCTCTTTTACCGAATATGACATTGCGCCATTCACTCACGTGAATGACGACATCTGCGCGAATGCTGACGAAAAGGAAATAACCGCACTGCGGCAACAGGCCTCTCGTTTGGAGCATTTGTTACAAGTCATGCCCGCAGGCGTGATTGTTATTGATGGAAAGGGGTTTGTGCGCCAAGCCAATAAGCAAGCAAGGGATTTATTGGGCGAACCTTTAGAAGGGCAGTTGTGGCGTACTATTATCAAAAGGTCATTTAAGCCGCGAGCCGATGACGGCCATGAAGTGTCTTTACACGATGGTCGTCGTGTAAAGTTGTCTATCACACCACTAGATAAAGAACCGGGTCAGTTAATCGTGATGACTGACCTCACGGAAACTCGCCAGCTTCAAGCACGTTTGAGTCACATGCAGCGCTTGTCTTCTTTGGGAAAAATGGTCGCCTCGTTAGCTCACCAAATTCGTACGCCTCTCGCAGCAGCTATGCTCTATGCTGCCAATTTGGGGCGCAAAGGGTTAGCGCAGGATTCAGCGCAACAATTTGCCGGCAAGCTTCAAGACAGATTAAAAGAACTTGAAAGCCAAGTGAATGACATGCTTTTGTTTGCCAAAAGTGGCGAAGAGCAAGTGGTTAACCCTATTAGTGTTGATGAATTAGTGCAGGCAATTGAAGCCACTAGTATCACAATGACTCAGCCTCTAGAGCAAAACGTGCATTTTGAGGGGGGAGACACCAAGGCCATTGTTCAGGGAAACATTACCGCGCTACAAGGCGCACTGTTAAATCTGATCCACAACGGTAGCCAAATTAGTCCTAAAGCAACCGATATCGATGTACAGTTTCAACGTCATCACAATTGGTTAGTCATCTCTATCACCGATAGCGGTCCTGGGGTAAGCACTGAGTTAAAAGACAAGATTTTTGAACCATTCTTTACCACTAAAACCCATGGAACAGGGCTTGGACTAGCGGTAGTGAAGTCAGTTGTTAATGCCCACCAAGGCACAATCCGTGTAGATAATATCGATGGGCGAGGCGCGAGATTTACGCTGGCTTTGCCTTGTCTCCCACAATCTGAAAACCTTTCAGATCACAGCGCAATTTAAGGAGTAACTCATGAGCCAAACTCGGATCCTTATCGTAGAAGATGATGCAGGTTTGCGTGAAGCCCTGTTTGATACACTTCAACTGGCGGGTTATCAAGTGATTGTCGCAGATTGCGCGGAACAAGCATTGATAAAACTTACTTCTCAACCGGTTGACTTGGTGGTGAGTGATATTCAAATGGGTGAAATGAACGGCCTGAGTTTGCTTAAAGCGATTAAAGCAAAATATGCCAATTTGCCTGTTTTATTGATGACAGCGTTCGCCACCATCAATGACGCAGTGAGTGCAATGCGTGACGGCGCAACTGACTATTTGTCTAAACCTTTTGCTCCAGAAGTGTTGCTGAATCTAGTTGGGCGCTATGCACCAGCTCAAAAAGTTGAATCTCGCACGCCGATAGTGGCCGACGAATCAAGTCTGCAGATGTTGCAGTTAGCGCGTAAAGTGGCTCGTTCCGAAGCGTCGGTGATGGTTTTAGGCCCGAGTGGCTCTGGAAAGGAAGTCTTGTCGCGCTATATTCATGATCAGTCGTTGCGAGCTGACCAACCCTTTGTAGCTATTAACTGTGCGGCGATCCCTGAAAACATGCTGGAAGCTACTTTGTTTGGTTATGAAAAAGGCGCCTTTACAGGAGCTGTACAAGCGTGTCCGGGTAAGTTTGAACAAGCGCAAGGCGGTACCATTTTACTCGACGAAATCACCGAAATGGACCTCGCATTGCAAGCAAAATTACTGCGTGTTTTACAGGAAAAAGAGGTGGAGCGCCTCGGTGGACGTAAAACCGTGAAGCTGGATGTTCGTGTGATCGCAACCAGCAACCGCGATCTAAAACACGCGGTGACTAACGGAGAATTTAGGGAAGATTTGTATTATCGCTTGAATGTATTTCCGTTGACGTGGCGGCCGTTATCACAACGTCCTGGCGATATTGTCCCTTTGGCTGAACATCTTATTCAGCGCCACTCGAAGCAGCAGGGGCTGTCTGTGAAAAAGCTCAGTGCAGCGGCGCGTAATAAATTAGTTCAACACAGCTGGCCCGGTAACGTAAGAGAACTAGAGAATGTCATCCAGCGAGCGTTAATCTTATGTGAAGGGGACGCGATTGATTCAAGCGATCTGATGATTGAAAGTGCCATTGATGCTATGCCGCACATTCAAGATTTTACCAAGCCCGAAGAAGACAGCAGTAAGCTGGGTAGTGAGCTACGCCAGCAAGAGCATCAAATTATCCTTGATACATTGGAATCTTGTAATGGCAAACGCAAAGATGTAGCGGAAAAGCTAGGGATTAGCCCGCGTACCTTGCGCTATAAACTCGCGCGTATGAGAGACGATGGCATAGACGTACCAGCGTAACCCGACGAGCAAAATACACAGCCTGACTTCTCTCCCGTACAAGCAGGTTTTAACTAAACGGTTTGTTGCCGTTTACATTCCCCTATGCCGTCTGTAAAGGCGGCTTTTTTCTATGTCGCCAGAGCGCGGTCTCTCTATTGCCGCCATAATTTCGTCATTATTTTGGCTAATTGATTGTAAGCTTTTGAATTTAAAGGTTTATAAAAGTTGGCGCGGCCTTTGCTGTAAGATGGGTAAGACATCGTTTTAGTGCCACAAATTCGGCATCGTTAACCGGGGAGCAATTATGGACGTTAAAGCCAACAGTTTGTACCAAGAAATGCAGGCTATGATCGCGCAGTCTCGTCTTGATGTTAATCCGCAGCAAATTCAACCTCAGCAGCAAACCTCCGGTGCGGAGTTTTCAGAGATGCTAGGCAATGCCGTGAATACCGTGAATAGTATGCAGCTAGAATCAAAAGAGTTGCAGCAACGTTTTGAAATGGGCGACAACACCCTGAGTTTAGCCGACGTGATGTTGACGAAAGAAAAAGCAGGAATTGCTTTTGAAGCAACGGTTCAAGTACGCAATAAAGTATTGGAAGCGTACAAAACCATCATGAATATGCCTGTTTAATTGGAGTAGTACGACGTGGCTGAAGCAACCGGAACCAATCTCACAGTGCCAGATAATGGCGCGGGTGATAATGAAGTAGAACAAAAGTCAGGTTTTATGGACGCGATTGGCAATGCCGATATGATGCGTCAAATTATGCTCATTGTTGTCCTCATTATCTGTATTGCGATTGGCATATTCATTCTAATTTGGATGCAAGAGCCGGACTATCGTCCGCTTGCGAAAATGGAAACCGAAGAGCTTATCGAAACCCTCGACTACCTCGATGCCAACCAAATTGAATATGAGTTAAAGGGGAATATCATTCATGTACGGGCTGATGAATACCAAGGTATTAAACTCGGTATGACCCGTGAAGGGCTTTCCCAAGGTGGTGAAGCCGGCACTGATATTATTATGCAAGACATGGGATTTGGGGTGAGTCAGCGCGTTGAAATGGAGCGCTTAAAGCATGCCCGTGAACAGCAAATCTCAGCCACTATTGAAGATATCGACAGCATTAAAAAAGCCCGTGTATTGTTGGCCCTTCCAAAAGACAACGTGTTCGCCAGACGTGAGAAAAAAGCCAGTGCAACAGTGGTACTAACCGCGCGTCGCGGCGCATCGATTAGTAGTGAAGAAGTTGACGCGGTTATCGATATTGTGGCGTCAGCAGTGCAAAGTATGGACCCAGAAGGGGTAACGGTTACAGACAGCAATGGCCGTTTGCTAAACTCTGGCTCTCAAGACTCAATGAGTTCAAGAGCGCGTAAAGAATACGAAATCGAGCGTCAGCGAGAACAAGAATATCTGGAAAAAATTGACGCTATCTTGATCCCTGTTCTTGGTGTTGGCAATTATACTGCCCAAGCCGACGTCACGATGGACTTCACTTCGGTAGAACAGACCCAACGTACTTACAATCCTGATTTACCCGCAGTGCGCAGTGAAATGACTGTTGAAGAAAATTCAGTGGGGAGTTTAGTCGGTGGGGTACCTGGCGCGATATCTAATCAACCCCCTACTGAGTCAGTCATTCCTCAACAAGCGGTAGGCGAAGGTGCGCAGACAAACCCTGTACCAGGCAGAAGTAGCAAAGAATCTACTCGTAACTATGAGCTAGATACCACTTTCAGCCACACTAAGCAGCAAACTGGAGTAATTCGACGTTTAAGCGTTTCAGTTGCCGTTGACTATGTACAGAACGTTGGCGAGGAAGGCGAAGTTTCCAGTGAGCCTAGAACCCAGGAAGCGTTACTGAATATCCGCCGTTTGTTACAGGGTGGCATCGGCTTCGATGTGACACGAGGTGACAGTTTAGAAGTGGTCAGTATGCCGTTTAGTCGCATCGATACAGGCTTAGATGTAGAAGTGCCAATGTGGGAACGCCCAGAGTTTTTACCTATACTTAAACTGGCTGTGGGTGGTTTGTCTATTTTAGCGCTTATCTTGTTTGTAGTGCGCCCAATGCTCCGCAAGCTAATGAATCCTGATGAATCTAAGGGTGGCGACGACTTTGATGCAGATGAAGGGCTCGATCTTGGTGATGAAACCATTACCATGTTGTCGCAAGATTTTGACGAAGGTCAGGTGGGCTTCGCACCAGATGGCTCATTGATGTTGCCTGATTTACACAAAGATGAAGACGTATTAAAAGCTGTTCGTGCATTGGTAGCGAATGAGCCAGAACTATCAGCCCAAGTAGTGAAGGGCTGGTTGATGCAGGACGAGTAGAGGTAGAGAACGATGGCTGAAGAAATGGCGGCGCCAGCCGGCGATGAGTCGTACGACGTTGGTAAGTTAGAAGGGGTTGAAAAAGCTGCCATCTTACTGCTCAGTTTGTCGGAAGAAGATGCTGCACAAATTTTAAAGCATTTAGAACCTAAACAAGTACAAAAACTGGGTTCTGAAATGGCAAAAATCGAAGATATGACACAGGGGAAAATTACCGCTGTGCATAAACACTTCATTGATGAAATACAAAATTACAGCACCATTGGTTTCCAAAGCCAAGACTTTGTTAAACGCGCTCTGACGGCGGCGTTGGGAGAAGACAAAGCCGCCAATTTGATCGACCAAATTATGATGGGGTCTGGCGCGAAAGGGCTTGATTCATTGAAGTGGATGGATTCCAAGCAGGTGGCGAGTATTATTCGCAACGAACACCCGCAGATCCAAACTATCGTTTTGTCATACCTAGAGCCTGAACAGTCCGCCGAGATTTTGTCGCAATTCCCCGAAAAAGTGCGCTTAGATCTACTTATGCGCGTGGCCAACTTAGAAGAAGTTCAACCGGCCGCATTGCAAGAATTGAACGAGATTATGGAGAAACAGTTTGCTGGTCAGGCTGGAACCCAAGCGGCCAAAATGGGTGGCTTGAAATCTGCTGCTGATATTATGAACTACCTAGATACCAACGTAGAAGGGCAGTTGATGGATGCCATCCGCGAGCAGGACGAAGAGATGAGTCAGCAAATTCAAGACTTGATGTTCGTGTTCGACAACTTGGTGGATGTAGACGACCGCGGCATTCAAGCTATTTTACGAGAAGTTCAGCAAGATGCGCTGCTTAAAGCAATTAAAGGCGCTGATGAAGAACTCAAGAACAAGATCACACGTAATATGTCTAAACGCGCGGCAGAAATGTTGGTTGATGACCTTGAAGCTCTTGGTCCTGTGCGGATCAGTGAAGTGGAAACTGCCCAGAAAGAAATCTTGTCTGTGGCTCGTCGATTGGCTGACGCTGGCGAAATTATGCTTGGCGGTGGTGGCGGCGAAGAGTTCTTATAATTGGCTGAGAAGTGATTATGAATAACAAACCCTTTACGGTTGAAGAACTCGAACAAGCGAAGTCTTGGGAAATTCCGGTTGTAGAAAACCCAAAATCTAAAGCAGATTTACGCAAAACGAACTTGCTAAACCGGCGTTCAGACTGGAAGTACGAGCCTCCAGAGGAAGAGCCTGAAATACTTCCTCCTACTGCCGAAGAGATAGAAGCTATCCGACAAGCCGCGTATGAAGAAGGTTTTGAACAAGGTAAGCAAGAAGGCTTTGAAAAAGGCCAAGAAGAAGGGTTGCAACAAGGTCATGAACAAGGTTTGGCGCAAGGGATTGAAGAGGGGCAAACCCAAGGCCTTGAACAGGGGCAAGCGCAAATTGCTGAACTTGCCACCATTTGGCAACAGCTAACCGATACGCTTCATCACCCGCTAGAGAAAGCCGACGGCGAAGTAAAACAGCAGCTTGTGAAGTTGTCTGTGGCTTTGGCGCGTGCAGTTATTCGAAAAGAAACCACCACGTCTCCTGATGTTATTCTTCAAGCGTTAAGCGAGGGTATGAAAGCGTTGCCCATAGAAGAAAAAGATTATCAAATTCATTTGCATCCAGAAGACCTCGCCGTGATCACCTCACATTTTGGCGAAGAAGAAATTCAGCAAAAAGGCTGGCATTTAGTGGAAGCGCCCTCGGCAGAGCGCGGAGGATGTGAAATTATCACTAAAAATAACGCTGTTGATGTATCTATCGAACGGCGAGCTCGTCAAGTACTCGACAAATTTTTGAGTGAGCAAGGGCTTAGCGATGAGTAACCCGCTCGCCGACTATTTTGCTCACCTTGAAAAGCAAGTGCCTCATCCGCCTATCGTCGCTGCGGGAAAACTCGTTCGCGGAATAGGCCTGACACTGGAAGCGGTAGGCTGCCAACTCCCAGTGGGGAGTCAGTGTATGGTGCAAACCGTTGATGGTGAAATTGAAGCAGAAGTTGTGGGGTTCGGCGATAATATTACCTATTTGATGCCCACCGAAGCTGTTAGAGGCATAGTGCCAGGATCTCGGGTGATGCCGTTAAATCGAGAAGGTGGTTTAGCCGTGGGAATGGGCCTGCTTGGGCGTGTGATAGACGGTAACGGACAGCCTCTCGATGGGTTAGGCGCAATTGAAACCGAAACGCGTGTGTCTACCAATAAGCCGCCAATTAACCCTCTTACTCGTCGTCAAATTAGTGAACCCATGGATGTGGGAGTACGCGCAATCAACGCACTGAATACGGTGGGTATTGGTCAGCGTATGGGCCTGTTTGCCGGAAGTGGCGTGGGCAAAAGTGTGCTCCTTGGCATGATGACCCGTGGCAGTGCCGCCGACGTTGTTGTGGTTGGTTTGGTCGGTGAGCGTGGCCGAGAAGTGAAAGAATTCATCCATGACATTCTGACAGAAGAAGAGCGTCAAAAAGCGGTGGTTGTTGCTGCCCCGGCAGATACCTCCCCTTTGATGCGTCTGAAAGGGTGCGAAACGGCAATTACTGTTGCGGAATACTTCCGTGATAAAGGCCTGAAAGTGTTGTTGCTTATCGACTCGCTAACACGTTACGCAATGGCTCAACGTGAAATTGCACTCGCCGTAGGCGAGCCTCCGGCAACGAAAGGGTATCCGCCTTCGGTGTTTGCGCGTTTACCTGCGTTGGTTGAACGGGCTGGAAACGGCAGCGATAATCAAGGTTCCATTACGGCCTTTTACACTGTTCTCACTGAAGGTGATGACTTGCAAGACCCTATCGCCGACGCCGCTCGCGCAATCTTGGATGGGCACGTAGTGTTATCTCGCCAGTTAGCTGACAGCGGGCATTATCCCGCAATCGACATTGAAGCGTCGATTAGCCGTGTTATGCCGATGGTGGTGAGTGATGAACACTTAGCACAAGCTCGAAGAATTCGTCAGGTGTACTCTAATTACAATCAAAACCGCGACTTGATCGCTATTGGCGCTTATACCAAAGGCACCGACCCGCGTATTGATCTTGCTATCAATGCTGAACCTGCAATCAAAGCTATTTTGCAACAAGGTATGAAGCAAGTCATTCCCTATGACGAGTGTTTAGCTGGAATGGCAAAATTGGCCGGTGGATTAGGTAAAGGCTAATGAGCGCACGTCAGCTAAATCAATCATTGAAACAACTCAATACAGTGTCTCGTTGGGAAGCAGACAAAACCCAGCGAGCAGCGAATGCGTATCAAATTGCTCAGCAATACGTGGATGAACAGCGCTTAAAGTTGCAAAGCTTGGAGCAGTACCGGTTAGACTATATGCGCCAAGTGCAGCAAAACGGTAAGCAGGGGTTAGAGGCCAGAAATTATAACCAGCACTTGGCTTTCGTGAGTAAACTCGACAAAGCCTGTGAACAACAAACCGCTATCTTATCAAAAGCCACATTAGCCGCTGATCAACGTAAGCGACAATGGCTACAGCAACAGCAGAAAGAAAAAGCGGTGACGACGTTAATTGACAAAAAGCACGCGCAACTGGGTGTGATCCACGCCCGTCAGGAACAAAACTTGATGGATGAATTTGCTACTCAAAAGTTTCTTAGGCAAGCAGCGCTAAAAGTTCGATAGTGCGGGTCTTACAGCCTCTTGCAATCAAAAAATATAAGCTGTCTGGCGACAATGTCGCCAAGGGCGATGGTTTTGCAAATTTTTATCTTCATAGGGGGGGTGTGTGATACTCACGCCTAGGAAATATACAACCCTGATTGTTGGTTATTTATTTTCACTATCTGCTTTCTACCAAGCTTTCTCCCACCTTGAGTACCTTCATTTTCTCAATAAACGCCATTGCTTCTGCCTCGCCTTCTTGAGGCGCCCAAGAGGCGAAATCTTTGTCATCGGTGATCTCGTAAGGGCCTTGTTTTACTTCTACAAAAACGACCGGGCCGTAACAAACGGTGCAATGCCATGTGTTTGGCGGTATTTCTATACCTTTGCATTCACCATCGGCATCTAGTTTCACGCGTTCAAGAAGTTGGCCTTCGGGCGTTAAAATTAAAATATCTAATTGCCCCTTGAGCACCATGAAAAATTCGAATTTGATCGGGTTGCTATGTCGATGGGGGCGTACGTAGGAATCGGGCATCATGGCAATGAATAAACGCTGCACGGGGTCGCTGTAATTGTTGTGCAGGTTTTTGTTCGTTCTGCGGCGAGGGCTAGCAGCCGCGGTTTGTATTAGGGCGTCAAAAAAATCATCATCAAATTTTTCCATCGATTAGCGCTCTGCCTTGGCATTGTTTTAACGTATCAATACCTCAAGAATACTGATCTCACGTGAATCAATCCAGTTGTTGTTGGTTGTGTATTCCGTTTTGGAACGGGATTTGCTCTGTAATCCTCGATAGCTCAATTTTTATGGTAAACGCCCGAGGTTTTACCAGAAAGCGGAAACAGGACACAAGATTATGATGCAACAGCTTGCCACGCCACGTGCAGATATTGCCGCATCGCCTACATCACGTTCTTCAAATGAAGAAACTCAAGAAAGCGCTAGAAATGGCTTGGATTTTGATGCCATGCTCCGAATGCAACAAGCTGATACGGATCGCATGAGGCAAAAAGCAGAAAGCAATGTTAGTGACGAAAAAACGTTGCCCTCTGCGCAGCCGAAGGCAGACAAGGCGTTGGGTGAAGTTGTCGCTGAAAAGCAGGAAGCAGGCACAGAAACAAACCCGCAATTAACACAAGAAAATGAAATGCACGATGAGGTTATTGAGGAAGATGTCAATAACGAGGTGCTATCAGCAACTGAAGAAACCACAGACTCAGAGATTGATTGGCTGGCACTGGTTGATGCGGTGAGAGAATTAGAGCACAAGCAAACCGAGCTTGATAACGCTGAACACAATACCCTTGAAACAGAACAAGAGGCTGAGTTGAATACCGAAGAAAGCGAGCTTGTTGCCGACAGTATTTCGGGGGAAGGCGCCGAGGTTGACAATATCAATGCTGGCGATGCAGCGGAGTTATTGAGTGCTGATACGGAATATTCTGACGAAGTCTTGTTGTCTTTGAGGCAAACGCTACAAGCGCAGGGCTTATGGCAAGGGGATACACAAACGCCATTAACCGATGACGAAAAAGCCCTGTTGACAGAAGTGATGACAAAATTGGATGCGATTTCTGACAAATTGTCGGCAATGGCTGACCTCGATGTAGAGGCTGATGAATTGTCAGTCGAAGAGGCGGGGTCACTAACCAGCAGCGATGATGAAGAGTTACTTGCACTGGCAGCGAGTATGCTGGAAGCGATGAAGTTACTCTCTGCACCTCAAGATGCGCGTACAGTTGAAGGCTCAAATAATTCTGCGGCACAAGATGTGTTTGATAATGTTTCAAAATCGGATGAGCAGCATTTGGCAGACGCAGAAACCTTACTCGCTTTGATTGATGCTGAGTTAAAAGGCGAAGGCCAGGTAAAACGATTTGCTGCCAATGACACCATTCAGCCTATGCCTCGACCTGCTCCTACCACGATAGGGGGAGAGTCTGCGACTAAAGCAACCACTGCAGAGCAAAATGAAAACGCTGATGTTAACTCCATCGACCTACTGAAATTAATGGCGAATGACTCTGCCACCGCAGAAGTGATGACTAAAAGCGTGACAGAAATTGCCACCTCAGTTGTGCCAATGACAGACGCACAGCAAAGCGCGGTCAAGCAGTCGTTGCAAGCGGGGTTAAGCGAAATAAAAGAACAATTGGCTAAAGGTCATGAGCCAGCGATTAATCTAGAGGATTTGGTGGCCAAAGCATACGTTGACGCTGGGGTTAATGTTACTTCAGAGCAAAGCTTGCAGTTAGACCAGCAGTTGGCACAGTTAACCCAGTCTCTGTCAATGGCTCGGACGGTTGCTCAACATGTCACAAATACCGATGGTAACTTTGCACAAGTGTTGGCGGCTGAGCAGCGTCACACCGACAATGCTCAAGTTGCTCAGGACGTAACAAAAGCCCGTCAACAATTCGACAGTCAGGACAAGCCAGTCAATATAATGCAGCCTGAAGGTCAGCAACAGCTAAATGAAAAAATTCGCTGGATGATGAACAGCCGAAATACCATGGCTGAAATTCGACTCGACCCGCCAGAAATGGGCAGCATGCAAATAAGAGTGAATGTATCCGGTGATGCGGCAAGTGTGAATTTTGTTGTGCAATCTCAGCAGGCACGCGACGCGATTGCTGATGCTGTACCACGGTTACGTGACATGTTAGCGGAGCAAGGTATCGAGCTTGGCGAATCTTTTGTTAGTCAACAAGGTGAGCAGGGAAATAACGCCAACGGAGACGGTGAGTTTGCTCAAGGTCGAGGACGAGGAGGCCAAAGCAATGATGATTTTGACGAGGCTGGCACGGTAATTGAACAACCAATAACGCGTCGACACCTTGGCGCAATCGACGACTACGCCTAAACTTCCATTTTTAGGTATGAGAAGATTGCCATTTGTTTGTGAACACTCATAATACGCGAAACAAATGGGATGTGAGGTAAAAAATGGCTGAAGAAGAGTTACAGATTGAAGAAGGTGGGAAAAAGAGCAAGATGATGTTGATCATCATTATTGCTGTGGTACTCATTGTTGGCGGAGGAGCGGCATACTTCTTCTTGTTTATGGGCGATGACCCTTCGGCGGCAGAACAATTGGCGGAAGAGAGCGGAGCACCTGTTGCACAAGCAGCACCTTCACAGGCAGATATCGGCACTGCACTTTACGTCGCGATGCCACGCCCCTTTGTTTTTAACGTACCGGGAGCAGGCCGTGACCGTTTAGTTCAAATCAAAGTTCAGCTTATGGTCCGTGGCGCCGATAATGAAGAAATAGCCAAAACACATATTCCTTCCATTGAAGGAACGCTGTTACAAGTTTTTAGTGCGACCAATGCCGATGATCTGGTAACAGAGCCAGGCAAGATGGCATTGAGGGACGAAGCACTAAAATCGGTTCAAACTAAAATGGAAGATATTGCGGGTGGTAAGGTCGTTGAAAAGGTCTTATTTACTGGCTTTGTGATGCAATAAGCGAGAGTACTGGTGAGCGATTTACTATCACAAGACGAAATTGATGCGCTACTACACGGTGTCGATGATGTAGAAGAAGAAGAGGTTTCCGATTCTCCCTCGGACTCCTCTGCGCTTGAATATGACTTTTCGTCACAGGATAGAATTGTGCGTGGGCGAATGCCTACGCTTGAAATTGTAAATGAGCGCTTTGCACGTCATATGCGAGTGAGCTTGTTTAACATGATGCGCCGCTCCGCTGAGGTATCGATAAACGGTATCCAAATGATTAAGTTTGGCGAGTACATTCATACCCTATTCGTTCCGACCAGTTTAAACATGGTGCGCTTCCGTCCCCTCAAAGGAACGGGGCTTATTACCATGGAAGCGCGTTTAGTGTTTATTCTCGTAGACAACTTCTTTGGTGGCGACGGCCGTTATCACGCCAAAATCGAAGGGCGGGAGTTTACGCCCACAGAGCGCCGAATAATCCAAATGCTACTCAAAATTATTTTTGAGGATTACAAAGAGGCATGGGCGCCGGTGATGGATGTTTCTTTTGAATATTTAGATTCAGAAGTGAACCCTGCGATGGCGAACATTGTGAGTCCTACAGAAGTTGTCGTGATCAGTTCATTCCATATCGAGCTAGACGGCGGTGGCGGCGATTTTCACGTGTCGTTACCTTACTCGATGTTAGAACCCATTCGTGAATTACTCGATGCCGGTGTGCAAAGCGACAAAGAAGACACCGATTTAAGGTGGAGTAAAGCGCTACGAGATGAAATTATGGATGTCAAAGTAGCGCTCACCACCCATATGCTCGATTTAGAACTGACTCTGCAAGATATTATGGATTTTAAACCGGGTGATATTATTCCGGTAGAAATGCCAGAATACATCACCGTATTAATTGAACAACTGCCAACGTTCCGTGCCAAATTAGGCCGTTCAAGAGACAACTTGGCGTTGAAGATAACAGAAAAAATTGCCAGACCGACATCAGTGAAGTCTGAGCTACAGTTATTAACTCGGGGTGGTCGAGTGATCGACAACGACGCTGAGTTACAGATTTTAGAAGAAGACCTGTAAAGGTTAAGCGTAAAGAGGCACTACCATGAGTGAAGAAGACGGTATGGACGATTGGGCCGCAGCGATGGCCGAGCAGGCTGAAAGCGAAGAGGCTGAAGGTGGCGATGACGATGTACAGGTTGCCGAATTAGACGAATTGACCGATGATGCACCCATCACTCAAGAAGAGAAGAAAAAACTGGATACAATTCTCGATATTCCAGTTACGATCTCAATGGAAGTGGGTCGCAGTCATATTAGCATTCGAAATTTGCTACAGTTAAACCAAGGGTCTGTGGTAGAACTTGATCGCGTAGCAGGTGAACCACTGGATGTATTGGTCAATGGCACGTTGATTGCTCATGGTGAAGTAGTAGTGGTCAACGACAAATTTGGTATTCGGTTAACGGATGTTATTAGTCAAATCGAAAGAATTAAAAAGCTTAGGTAATAAATCATTAAAAACAGGAGGTTACGTGCTAACCTTCCTGTTTTTCTCCTTGCCCGTAGTGGCCAGTTCCCCCTCGAGTATTACCAATCCTCAATCTGTGCTGTCAATTTTTCTCTCGCTATTGGTGGTTATCGGCATTATTTTCGCCTTTGCATACATCATGCGTCGGTTTAATGTCACTCAGTCTCATGGACAATTAAAAGTCGTGGCAAGTCTGTCTGCTGGCGCCAGAGAGAAAATAATGGTTATACAAGTGGGCGACGAACAACACTTGGTCGGGGTAACTGCACAAAATATTAATCATTTGAGCAAGTTGGAAGCGCCTCTCCCAACTAAGGTGAGTGACAGCAACAATGGTGCTCTGTTCAAAGACAAGTTAGTGAAAGCAATGGCGAGTAAAATCAACCCAGCGATAAAAGGACAACAAAATGACTAAAACCATTGGATGGCTACTGTTAACTGTTGTCTTGTTAGGGTTTCCCTCGCTGGCTGAAGCACAACAAAGCGGTATTCCTGCGGTAACGGTAACCACGAACGGTGATGGCACCCAAGACTATACAATGACCTTACAGGCATTGTTCATCATGTCTGCGCTGAGTTTAATACCCGCGTTTGTGATGATGATGACCTCATTTACCCGCATTATTATAGTGCTTTCGATTCTGCGCCAAGCTATCGGGCTTCAGCAATCTCCCTCAAACCAGATATTGGTGGGTGTGACGCTTTTTCTTACTATGTTTATCATGAAGCCGGTGTTTGACGAGGTAAACGAACGCGCGCTTCAACCTTATCTCAATGAAGAAATCACCTCTATGCAGGCAATTGAGGAGGCCAAAGGCCCAATGCGCGCTTTTATGTTGTCGCAAACTCGGGTTAAAGACCTCGAAACCTTTGTCGAAATTGCCGGTGATGAAGATAAATACGCAGAGCCTTCAGACGTACCGCTTACCATTTTGATCCCCGCTTTTGTAACAAGTGAGTTAAAGACCGCGTTTCAAATTGGCTTTATGTTGTTTATTCCTTTTCTGATCATAGACTTGGTTGTTGCATCGATACTCATGGCAATGGGTATGATGATGTTGTCGCCAATGATAGTGTCATTGCCATTTAAATTAATGTTATTTGTTTTGGTTGATGGCTGGAATCTAATTTTCGGCACCCTTGCGACCAGTTTCGGCATGGGGGTATAGGAGCGCTTATGAGCCCAGAGGTTTTCGTTGAGATATTAAGAGAGTCTTTGTTTATGGTGATCCTGCTGGTATCGGTCATCATTATTCCGAGTATGGTCGTAGGTCTTATCGTAGCTGTATTTCAAGCTGCCACCTCGATTAACGAGCAAACAATGAGTTTCTTACCTCGTCTTATCGTAACGCTTTTGGCGTTGAGTTGGGGCGGGAATTGGCTGGTTCAGAAATTGATGGATTTTACCTACCATATGGTGGAACAAATCCCTCAAGTGGTAGGCTAAGCAATGGCATTCAATGAATCGGTTATAATGCAGTTTATTGCCGATTTAATGCTGCCATTTATGCGGATTAGCGGCATGTTTGCCGCCATGATAGGGTTCAGCGCTCAATCTATTCCGGCTATGGTAAAAGCCTTTCTCGCCGTTTTACTGGCATTTATCATTATGCCATTAGTGCCGCCAGTCCCAATGGACAATCTCGTCAGTGCCGGAGCTGTTGTGGAAATGATTCAACAGATCATCATCGGTGCGGGAATTGGCTTTATCTCAATGATGGTACTGAATTCTTTCATTCTTGCCGGTCAAGTGATTGCAATGCAAACGGGCTTGGGCTTCGCGTCTATTGTCGACCCTATCAATGGTATTAATGTTCCGGCGGTAGGTCAGTTTTATTTGATTTTAGCTACCTTATTGTTTTGGGCGTTAGACGGCCACCTATCAATGATTAAAATGATAGTCATGAGTTTTGAAGCCTTCCCTATTGCAGAAGGCTGGTGGACAGGCGAACAACTCAAACAAATTGCTCATTGGGGAGGCTGGATGTTCGTGTCTGCGTTGACCATTTCTTTGGCTCCTATTGTGTCTTTGCTAATCGTCAATCTGGCTTTTGGTGTCATGACAAAAGCTGCGCCGCAATTGAATATTTTCAGTATTGGTTTTTCTATCGCGCAAATAATGGGCCTCATCATCATTTGGATTTCGCTCGATAATTTTACCGCACATTTTGAAGACCAATGGATGAGAGCGCTACAGTTGATGTGTGAATTACTCTATATCTGCCCGGTGTAGACGAAACAAGGTAAATCATGGCTGAGTCATTTGATAAAACAGAAGAACCCACCTCCAAGAAGCTCGAAGACGCGCGCAAGAAAGGGCAACTAGCGCGTTCCAGAGAGCTATCAACGGTTTTGGTTCTTGTTGTAAGTGCTGTCATGTTTATTTTTATGGGCGGCTTGATCGCTGAAGCTTTATTCAAAGTCACACAGCGGGTGTTCTCTTTATCTCGAGACGAAACCTACGACACCATGCACATGTGGCAAGCGTGGGGGGAAGTTTTTTATCAAATTAGCTTACCGGTGATGTTCTACATGGTTGTTGCCATGATTGCAGGCATTTACGGTTCGATAGCGCTAGGTGGTTACAATTTTACATGGGAATCGGCCAAACCTAAGGGCAATAAAATGAACCCCATTAGCGGGTTCAAACGCATGTTTGGTACCAATGGTTTAGTCGAATTGTTAAAGGCGGTGGCGAAGTTTTTTGTAATTGGTGGTATGGCCCTTATCGCACTGGTTATGTTTAAAGACGAAGCGCTCCATCTAGACATGGAAGTGTACCCCTCCAACTTATTTCACGCGTTAGAGCTCATCCAGTGGGCCTTTTTAATTCTTACGTGTGGCATGATACCTATCGCTCTTTTTGATGTGCCTTATCAGTTGTATAAGCACAACGAAGAAATGAAAATGTCGAAACAAGAAGTGAAAGACGAGCGTAAAAATGCTGAGGGTGACCCTCAAGTAAAAGGGCGTATCCGCCGATTACAATATCAGGCGGCCGCTCGTCGAATGATGAAAGAAGTGCCAAACGCGGATGTAGTGGTGACTAACCCAACGCATTATTCCGTGGCAATTAAGTATGAAGATAATGGCGCACGGGCACCCATTGTCGTTGCAAAAGGCGTGGATGAATTGGCCATGCATATTCGTAAAATTGCTACCGCCCACGAAGTTCCACTCGTCCCTTCTCCCATGTTGGCTCGGGCAATTTATTATTCTACTGAACTCGACCACGAAGTGCCGCAAAAGCTATTTATGGCGGTCGCACAGGTGTTGGCATACGTGTATCAGTTGAAAGCTTATCGCAAAGGCAAAGGAAAGCGTCCGAAGCCCCTGAAAAAAGATCTGCCTATTCCTCCAGAGCTACGACACCCTTAACTGTTTAATTATCAAGCGTATAAATCGTACTTCATTCAAGCTGGCATGGTAGTTGATACCGCTATACACGAGTCGCATTGGGCGTCAAAAATCTGTTAGCGAGTGTCGTTTTCGATGGAATTATCCGGTTATCTTCAGCGTTTTGATAAAAATCAGGTGCAAAAATTCACTTCAGGATTGGGCGCCCCCGTCGTACTTTTGGCTATTATGGGTATGGTTATTTTGCCCATGCCTCCCTTTCTACTCGACGTTTTGTTCAGTTTTAATATTGCGCTGTCGTTGGTCATTATATTGGTGGCTGTATTTACCCAGCGTCCCGTCGATTTTGGTATTTTCCCGCTAGTGCTACTCATTGCTACCGTATTGCGACTTGCGCTGAATGTTGCCTCGACACGTGTAGTGTTGTTGTACGGACATGAGGGGGGAGATTCTGCCGGTAAAGTAATCGAAGCCTTCGGTGAGGTGGTGATTGGCGGTAACTACGCAGTGGGTATCGTGGTATTTGCTATTCTACTCATTATTAACTTTAAAGTGGTAACTGCAGGTGCAGGGCGTATTTCGGAAGTAAGTGCTCGCTTTACTTTGGATGCTATGCCCGGTAAGCAGATGGCCATCGACGCCGATTTAAACGCGGGGTACATTGATCAAGACGAAGCACGCAGACGCCGCGAAGATATTACCGCCGAAGCGGACTTTTATGGGTCGATGGACGGTGCGTCGAAATTCGTAAAAGGAGACGCTGTAGCAGGCCTGTTCATTATGCTAATTAACATAGTGGGAGGTTTGTTTATTGGCATGATTCAACACGGATTGAGTTTTGGTGATGCCATTGAGGTGTATACCATTTTGACGATTGGTGATGGTTTGGTGGCGCAAATTCCATCATTGCTCTTGTCAGTTGCGACTGCAATTATTGTTACTCGTGAAAACGAAACGCAAGAAATGGGCAAAGAGTTACGCAATCAGCTGGGCAACCAACAAGCGCTTTATATCTCTTCAGGTGTGTTGTTTGTGATGGGGATAGTGCCTGGTATGCCACATATTGCCTTTCTTGGTTTTGCGGCCTTATCAGGTGGTGTTGCATATTATCAAACGTGGGCAGCGAAGCGAAAAGCAGAAGAGGCAGCCAAGCCACAACCAATAAAACCGCAAGAAAATACCGCGCCAACCGAAGTCAAAGAGCTTGGGTGGGATGACGTTCAACACGTTGACACCATTGGCTTAGAAGTCGGTTACCGATTAATTCCTCTGGTTGATAAGTCGCAAGGCGGTGAGCTACTTACGCGAATCAAAGGTGTACGTAAGAAATTATCGCAAGAATTGGGCTTTCTTATTCCGCCGGTTCACATTCGTGACAACCTCGATCTCGACCCAAATACGTACACCATATCTATGTTGGGTGTGAGTATTGGAGAGTCACTGGTTCAACACGACGAAGAAATGGCGATTAACCCCGGTCAGGTGTTTGGTAAGCTCGACGGTAAAGTGACAAAAGACCCTGCTTTTGGCCTTGATGCTGTTTGGATTAAGCCAAAACAACGAGAACATGCACAAACACTTGGCTATACCGTAGTTGACTCTTCCACGGTAGTGGCTACTCACTTATCTCAATTGTTGACCAATAATGCCTATCAGCTTCTGGGTTACGAAGAAGTTCAACAGTTGTTAGACATGCTGGCCAAATCCAATCCTAAACTGGTTGAAGGCTTAGTACCAGACATCTTGCAATTGAGCACGGTAGTAAAAGTTTTACAAACATTGCTTTATGAAGGGGTGCCAATTAGAGATATGCGCACCATAGTGCAAACGCTTTGCGAATACGGTCCACGTAGCCAAGACCCAGATGTATTGGTGTCTGCAGTACGCATTGCACTTAAGCGTTTAATCGTTCAAGAGATAAATAATGGCGGAAAAGAGCTACCTGTCATCACTTTGGCGCCAGAGTTGGAACAAATGCTGCATCAGTCTCTTCAAGCGGGTGGAGATGATGGCGCTGGGATTGAGCCTGGACTGGCTGAAAGGCTACAGCGCTCACTCCAAGAAGCGAGTCAGCAACAAGAATTGGCAGGAGAGCCTGCCGTATTGTTGACGTCTGGTATGTTGCGACCTGTATTGTCACGGTTCTTGAAGAACGCAGTGATGGGATTGCACGTTCTGTCTTATCAGGAAATACCAGACGACAAGCAAATCCGAATTGTCAGCTCAGTGGGTCAATAACCTGACGTCAGGTGTTAAGAGGTCATTATGAAAATTAGACGTTTTTTTGGTAAAGATATGCGCGAAGCGCTCAAGCTAGTAAAGGATGAACTAGGTAGCGACGCTGTTATCATGTCTAATCGCAAAGTTGCAGACGGGATTGAACTCGTCGCAGCCTACGATAAAGACCCTGAGCCCAAAATTACTGCGCCAAGCGCCAATAAACCGACCATGGGCAATAATCGTACAGCAGGTGGTGAGAAACCCTTGCCCACATTAAGTGAGATTATCGGTGAAGATGGCCCAGATAGCTTGCGTGCGTTGTTGGAAAAGCAAAAACAGGCAGAAGCCGCGCCCAAGCAACATGTACCTGATGAAGAAGAATTGAGCTGGCTGCAACAAGACAATCAAACTCAAGCTACTATGCGTCCTGACCCACGCCCCCAGCAGCAGAGTGTTGAACAGCCTGTACAAGCCTCAAATGCAATGCCATCTGACTTAAATGATATTCGCGATGAAATAGCCTCATTGCGCAACGTTTTGCAATTTCAAATGGCTGATTTGATGGACTCAAAACAACGCCAGCAGCGTCCAATGTTGCGTTATTTAGTTCAGCGCTTAACCGATATGGGCCTGAGTACGAGTTTAGCGGAGCAAATGGTGGCTTACACGCCCGCTGAATTAAGCGAACGCGACGCTTGGGTTTATTTATTAAAACTTTTGGCTAATCGTATTCAGGTTAATAACAATGATATCTTGAGTCATCAGGGCGTTGTTGCGCTTGTTGGTCCTACAGGCACGGGTAAAACCACCACAGTGGCGAAGTTGGCTGCTCGGTATGCTCAAAAGTACGGTGTTGAATCGGTTGCGATGATTACGATTGACACCTATCGTATTGCTGCATATGAACAATTGGCCACGTACGGCAAAATTATTGGCTGTCCTGTAAGAAAAGCGCAAACAGCAGAGGAATTATCAGAACAACTGTTTCAGTTACGTCATAAACGACTTATACTTATCGACACAGCGGGTTTTAGCCAAAGAGATAGTCGCTTGATTAGTCAGCTAAAATCCCTCGAACAAGCGAATGGTCAAATGGTACGAAAATACCTAGTAGCGCAGGCAAATACGCAATATCCTGCGTTACAACGTATAGTAGATGCTTATGACGGCATGCAGTTGGACGGTTGTATATTCACCAAACTCGATGAATGTTACAGCTTGGGAGAAATCATTAGTACTGCGATCGAACGCCAATTATCAATCAGTTATGTGACTGATGGACAACAAGTTCCTGAAGATATTAAGGTTGCCGATGCAAAATCTTTGGTGTCTACCGCTGCAAAGCTTTATAAAAAGTACAGTTTGAATCATACTAATGAAAACAAAGCGGTAAGTGCAGCACGAGCAGTATGATCGAAGATCAAGCGAGTAGCTTAAGAAAAATGAATCAGTCACGATTAATCAAGGTGATCGCCGTTACCGGTGGTAAAGGCGGTGTGGGTAAAACTAACGTTACCCTAAACACAGCAATTGCAATGGCTAAGCAAGGAAAGCGCGTGATGGTGCTTGATGCCGATTTAGGCTTAGCCAATGTGGATGTGCTGCTCGGTTTACGCGTAGAGAAAAACCTTTCTCACGTGCTTTCAGGCGAATGCACTCTTGATGAAGTGTTAGTGACCGGCCCCCACGGGATTAAAATAGCCCCTGCAACCTCGGGTACTCAGTCTATGACCGAGTTATCACCCACTCAACATGCAGGCCTCATCCGAGCATTCAGCGAATTGCGTTCACAAATCGACGTGTTAATTGTCGATACCGCAGCTGGCATTTCAGATATGGTGTTGAGTTTCTCTCGCGCTTCACAAGACATTATGGTCGTAGTGTGCGATGAACCCACCTCTCTTACCGATGCCTACGCGTTGATAAAAATCCTCAATAGAGAGCACGGTGTATTCCGGTTTAAAGTCGTTGCTAACATGGTCAGAGACATGCGTGAAGGGCAAGAGCTTTTCAGCAAGTTATCGAAAGTAACCGGCCGTTTCTTGGATGTCGCACTTGAGCTAGTGGCAACAGTGCCATTCGACGAAAACGTGCGTCGTTCAGTGCGCAAACAAAGCGCCATTGTTGATGCCTTCCCCGGCTCGCCTGCGGCTGTTGCTATTACACAGCTGGCAAGCAAAGCACTGCAGTGGCCTATTCCGGCACAACCCGGTGGTCACTTAGAATTCTTTATTGAACAACTGGTGACGAATAAGGTGGCAGGAAGTCAACGGTGAACAGCAAAGCTGCGGCGTACAGACAACAAACCGATAAAGCGCAGTTAGTCGAACGGCACGCGTCTCTCGTTAAGCGCATTGCCCATCATTTGATGGCGCGTTTGCCAGCCAGTGTGCTTGTTGACGACCTTATTCAAGCCGGCATGATCGGGTTATTAGAAGCCGCCAAAAATTTTGATGGCGCCAAAGGCGCGAGTTTTGAAACTTTTGCGGGTATTCGTATACGCGGAGCCATGCTTGACGAAATTCGCAAAGGCGACTGGACACCTCGTTCAGTGCACAAAAATGGCCGCGCAATCACCGAAGCAATCAGCTTAGTTGAAAAAGAAACTGGCAGAGATGCTAGAGATGCTGAAATAGCTGCTAAAATGAATGTATCACTTGCAGAATATCATCAGATGTTAGGTGAAGTGAATGCGGGTAAGCTGGTTGGTATTGAAGATTTAGGCGTGTCGGAAGACGTGATTGCTACCGAGCAAAATCGAGGTAGTGACTCACCATTAGAAGATTTAATGCAAGGCGCTTTCCAAAAAGCGCTGGCACATGCTATTACTACATTACCAGAGCGCGAAGCCATTGTTTTGTCTCTATACTATGATGAAGAATTAAATTTAAGAGAAATTGGCGAAGTGCTTGATGTGAGTGAATCACGTGTAAGCCAAATTCACAGTCAGGCCATGCTAAAATTAAAATCGCGCATGAAAAACTGGCAAGCTGGTGAGTAAAACAACCCAAGAACAAGACCGTTGTACTCATCAATAATAATTAATATCAGATAACAATATCCTCACTGGAGGCCATTTTGGATAAAAATATGAAAATTCTCGTGGTTGACGATTTCTCTACCATGAGACGTATCATAAAGAATCTGCTTAAAGATTTGGGCTTTTCCAATATCCAGGAAGCGGACGACGGAAGCACCGCGTTACCCATGCTACAACAGGGTGATTTTGACTTTGTGGTGACCGACTGGAACATGCCAGGTATGCAGGGCATTGATTTGTTGCGTGCAATTCGCGCCGACGACAAATTGAAACACTTGCCTGTATTAATGGTGACCGCGGAAGCGAAGAAAGAGCAAATTGTTGCCGCCGCACAAGCCGGTGTTAATGGCTACGTGGTTAAGCCGTTTACTGCAGCAACGCTCAAAGAGAAGCTAGATAAGATCTTTGAACGTTTAGGTTAATCCAGACGAATTCGAATTAAGTAGAGGAACGCTGGATGACAATATCTAAACCTGTACCCATTTCGTTGGACGAGGCAAAGCAGCTTGTTGCTCACCTCGAGAAAGGGGACAACGACTCAGCAAATGCCATTCTCGAAGCCGCATCGATGAAGGAATCGGTGGAGCTTTTTGCTGAAGTTGGAAAACTCACTCGCCAACTGCATGATGCACTCAATAATTTCCAACTCGATGAGCGAATTCACGGCTTGGCGAACGAAGAAATTCCTGACGCGCAAACTCGATTGACCTACGTCATTGAAGAAACTGAAAAAGCGGCTAATACTACTATGGACGCCGTTGAAGCAAGTATGCCAATTGCGGAAGCATTATCGACTAAAATTGAAGCGGTAATGCCCGAGTGGAAAAAGCTGATGACGCGTCAAATCGAATTAGGTGAATTCAAAGCCTTATGTCAAGACCTAGACAGTTTGTTAGAAGGTGCATCTGAAGACTCTAACAAACTTACAGGGCTGTTAACCGAAGTGCTGATGGCACAAGGTTACCAAGACTTAACGGGCCAAGTGATCCGCCGAGTTATTGAACTCGTGGGTGAAGTTGAAGATAGCCTAGTGAATATGCTAACCATGTTCGGCGACTCAGACCTCGGTGCTAAGCCTAGTGCCAAAAAAGCTGAAGAAGTCGATAACACTGTAGTGGCAGAAGGTCCCATCATTAACGCTGAAGAACGCGACGATGTTGTTTCAGGACAAGATGATGTTGACGACCTTTTGTCTAGCCTAGGATTTTAGGGGAGCTGGCGCATGTCGTTTGATGTTGACGAGGATATATTGCAAGACTTTCTGGTGGAAGCCGGAGAGATTCTTGAACAATTACAAGAGCAACTCGTTGATCTAGAGAACAATCCTGGTGATGCCGATTTGCTTAACGCAATTTTTCGTGGCTATCACACAGTAAAAGGTGGCGCTGGATTTTTATCGTTAACCGAACTCGTTGAAATCTGCCACGGTGCAGAGAACGTGTT
Source organism: Alteromonas sp. ABE4_545 (assembly GCF_056161325.1). Taxonomy (NCBI): domain Bacteria; kingdom Pseudomonadati; phylum Pseudomonadota; class Gammaproteobacteria; order Alteromonadales; family Alteromonadaceae; genus Alteromonas; species Alteromonas sp. ABE4_545. The sequence goes on along the minus strand of NZ_JBSWYY010000004.1, from coordinate 118,237 downwards.
TGACGTGATGAGAAATGGTCAGCGTACACTGACACCAGAGCTGATGGATGTGATTTTGCAAGCTACGGACGTCGTAGTTGCAATGTTCGAGAAAGTAAAATCTCGAGATCCTCTAGAGCCGGCATCGCCAGAACTTGTCGATGTACTGCACAAGTTATCAGCACCCGAAAAGCCAGGTGAAAATATTTTTGGTGAAGCTGCTGCTGAACCAACGCCTACGGCTGAAGAAGTACCTGCAGAAAATCCCGCAGACAATGCACTGTTTGAACTCGACGACGAATTAGTGATCGACGACACGCCTGCGCCTACAGCAGACGGCGGCAGTATCGACGATATCTCTGAAGACGAATTCGAAGCCTTGCTCGACGAACTACACGGTTCAGGTGGGGCACCAGGTAAAGCTGATGCTGCACCCGCCTCTGCGCCAGCGGCTCCTGCTCCCGCAGCGGCTGCCAGCAATGGCGATGATATCACAGACGATGAATTTGAAGCGCTACTTGATGAGTTGCACGGCAAAGGTCAATTTGCTGGAGATGCTTCGTCGTCAAGTGCAGCCAGTGCGACACCGCCAGCCAGTAAACCTGCAACTCAAGATGTTGCCCTTACCGGTGGTGATGACGAAATTACAGATGACGAATTTGAGGCATTATTAGACCAGCTTCATGGTCAAGGTAAAGGCCCGAGCATTGGCGACACGGCCGAAGCGCCAGCGGCATCAACGCCACCACCGCCTCCTCCGCCACCCAAAGCGCCTGCTGCACCTAAGCCAACGCCTGCTGCGCCAAAAGTTGAAGCGCCTAAAGCGGCTGCGCCCAAGCCTGCGGCGGCTAAACCCGCTGCGCCAGCACCAGTAGCAGCGAAAAAGGATGACAAAAAGCCAGCACCTGCTGCGCCACAAGCTGAAACAACAGTACGTGTTGACACCAAACGTCTAGACCAAATTATGAACATGGTGGGCGAACTTGTATTGGTGCGCAACCGTCTTATTAGTCTTGGTATAAACACCAATGACGAAAACATGTCGAAGGCGATTGCAAACCTCGACGTTGTTACCGGTGATCTGCAGGGTGCGGTGATGAAAACCCGCATGCAGCCAATCAAAAAGGTGTTTGGCCGTTTCCCTCGCGTTGTTCGAGACTTAGCACGAAGCTTGAAGAAAGAAATTACACTCGAGCTAGAGGGTGAAGAAACCGATTTAGATAAAAACTTGGTAGAAGCTTTGGCTGATCCACTTGTTCACTTGGTTAGAAACTCAGTGGACCACGGCATCGAAATGCCTGATGATCGTCAAGCGTCTGGCAAGCCTCGTATGGGGATAGTAAAGCTTTCAGCTTCTCAGGAAGGCGACCATATTCTTCTGAAAATAGAAGATGATGGTAAGGGCATGGACCCTGAAAAGCTCAAAGAAATTGCGATTTCTCGCGGTGTATTAGACGCCGATGCGGCGGCCCGTATGTCGGATGTCGAAGCATTTAACTTGATATTTGCCCCTGGCTTCTCAACGAAGACAGAGATCAGCGATATTTCAGGCCGTGGTGTTGGGATGGATGTGGTGAAAACCAAAATCAACCAACTCAATGGTACAGTGAATATCGACTCTAAGTTAGGCAAAGGCACAAGCTTAGAAATTAAAGTACCGCTAACGCTAGCGATATTGCCAACGTTAATGATCGTTGTAGGCAAGCAAACATTCGCATTACCGCTTGGTGCGGTTAGTGAAATTATCAATATGGACATCAAAAAGACCAATACGGTTGATGGCCAGTTAACTATGATAGTGCGCTCTAAAGCTATTCCGCTCTTCTTCTTGGGCGAGTGGTTAATACGTGGGCCCAAGAAAATTGACCGAGAAAAAGGTCATGTTGTTGTGGTGCAAATGGGCACACAGCAAGTTGGTTTTGTGGTTGACGCCTTGATTGGTCAAGAAGAGGTGGTGATTAAGCCTTTAGATGCAATGTTGCAAGGTACACCAGGAATGGCAGGTGCAACTATTACATCTGACGGTGGTATTGCTTTGATCCTTGATATTCCAAGCTTGTTGAAACGTTACGCAAAAAAAGCACTTAAATAGGTTGTAACAGAGGAATAGTGTCTACATGGTCTATAAAGTCCTTATCGTGGACGATTCGACCTTTTACCGTCGCCGTGTACGCCAAATCTTGAATGAAGACAGAGAACTCGAGGTTATCGGTGAAGCACGCGACGGAAGGGAAGCATTAGAAAAAGTCAAAACACTTAAACCCGATGTGGTGACAATGGACGTAGAAATGCCGGTAATGGACGGCATTTCCGCAGTAAAGTCTATTATGGATTCACATCCGGTCCCCATACTCATGTTTTCGTCACTTACGCATCAAGGTGCACAAGCAACGTTAGATGCGTTGCACGCCGGTGCGTTAGATTTCTTACCTAAAAAATTCGAAGACATCGCCCAGGACAGAAAAGAAGCATCAACGTTATTAAGAGCGAAAGTTCGCCTTATCGCGAGAAGAGGCGCAGGGGTAAAACGCGCATTTTCGTCTTCTACTGCACCGAGTCCCACAACAACGTCACCTTCTCGTAGGCCGCTACCGAAAACGGCGCCTAAGCAGCAGTTCTTTCGTTCATCAGGTGTGTTAACGGGCAGAGCCGATGCGCCAGTACAACAATCAGTGTCATCGGTCACTCGTACTGGCAAGCGCTATCAGTGTCTTGCTATCGGTGCATCGACAGGTGGACCGGTTGCGCTTCAAAAAGTCCTCACTGCGTTACCTGCAAATTTTCCTTACCCAATTATTCTGGTTCAACATATGCCGGGCACGTTTACTACTGCCTTTGCTGAGCGTTTGAACAATTATTGCAAAATTAAGGTTAAGGAAGCGGTAAATGGTGATACGTTAGAGCCTGGTTGTGCTTATTTGGCGCCAGGTGGCAGACAGCTTGTGGCTAAGCGCGACTTTAGAAATGTCACATTGCAGGTGTGCGATGTGCCAGACAAAGATAAAGTGGGGTACAAGCCCAGTGTTGATATTACTTTTTCAAGTTTAGCTAAAGTGTACAGTGGCGATGTACTGGGGGTTATTCTTACCGGTATGGGAGCCGACGGCCGAGAAGGGTGCAGAGAGTTGCAGCAATTGGGCGCAACTATCTGGGCGCAAGATCAGGCGTCGTGTGTGGTTTACGGGATGCCACAAGCGGTTGCTGCTGCCAATATTTCGCAAAAAAGTATCAGCCTAGATGCCATTGGTAGTTGTATACTCACAGAATTACAACATTAAACATAACGCGTATGGCGCTGGAGTAGATCCGTGAAAATCTGGACGATTGCAAACCAAAAAGGCGGAGTGGGAAAAACGACCACTACGGTGACTTTAGGTGGTTTGCTAGCGCAACAAGGCAAACGCGTGCTTTTGGTCGATACAGATCCCCAAGCGTCATTAAGTTACTATTTCGGCATAGACTCTGAAGATTTATCTGCATCTGTTTATGATATTTTTGTTCAAAAAGAACCTTTTACGGCCGATAACGTTTTAGATTGTTTGTGCTCAAGCCGGTTAGACAGTTTATTTATACTGCCAGCGAATATGGCGTTAGCGACCTTAGATAGGTCGATGGGCAGCCAAAATGGCATGGGTTTAATATTAAAGAAAGCCTTGGCGAAAGTGGAAAACGACTTTGACCATGTGTTAATTGATTGCCCGCCATTACTGGGAGTTTTGATGGTTAATGCCCTCGCGGCCTGCGACCGGGTAGTGGCTCCTGTACAAACGGAGTTTTTGGCTCTAAAAGGGCTAGACAGGATGATGCACACGTTGGCGATTATGGGGAAATCACTCAATAAGTCGTTTAATACGTTAATTGTGCCAACCATGTTCGATAAAAGAATTAATGCTGCCATTGAAGCCCATAGGCAGCTGCTGATAGATTATAAAGATAAAACTTGGACCGGCGTTATCCCTGTGGATACGCGGTTCAGGGATGCAAGTCAAGAACAGACACCCGCTTCAGTGGCCTATCCGCGTTCGCGAGGTGTTTACGCTTATTCTAAATTGTTAAAAGAGTTGGATTGTTAATGAGCAAACCCGCCCACTTTGCGCGTGAAGATGTCATGGAAGCATACCTCGATGGTTTGTTGCGCGAGGTGGATACACCAGAAGAATCCACTGAGGTGGCGGCTCGGTTGTTAGAACAAGCGAGTGTGGTGCAGGCCGATATTACCCCTGATATCGAACCGGTCGATGTTCCGGATATGGCGCTTGAGCAATCCCAACAGATTATTGCTGACGTAGAAGCCGCTCAGCAAGAAGAACCGGTCTCCCAGGGTATCGCCACCGCATCACTTCAAGACATGCTGGAAGAGCGATTTCAAGCGTTGTTTTTTGAGGTCGCGGGCCTGACATTGGCTGTGCCTCTTATTACATTGGGCGGTATTCACCAGCTGGAGAAAGTTGGCCCGCTCATTGGCAAACCCAAGTGGTTTAGAGGGGTTATGCTGCATCGTGATGAAAAAATCAACGTTGTTGATACCGCAATGTGGGTTATGCCAGAAAAATACGATCAAACACTGGCGAATAAGCTAAACTATCAATATCTTATCATGTTAGGCGATAGTGCATGGGGTTTAGCCAGCGATAAGCTGGTCAACAATGTGACTTTAAACAAAAGTGACATCCAGTGGCGCGAAGCTCAGGGTAAGCGACCATGGCTAGCTGGCATGGTGAAAGAAAGAATGTGTGCATTGATTGATGTTGAGCAACTGATTTCAATGTTGAATAATGGCTTGGGCAGTAAAGACCAGATGCCATAGTCAAGTGGAGCCAAGTTCATGACTGATGACAGAAACAACAACAGCGGTACAGATGCAAACGATGAGGTGTTGCAGTGGGTAACGTATTGCTTGGGTGAAGAAACCTACGGTATTAACGTAATGCAAGTACAGGAAGTATTACGTCACACCGAAATAGCCCCAGTGCCAGGTGCACCAGATTATGTGCTCGGTATTATCAACTTGCGTGGTAATGTCGTTACTGTAATCGACACGCGCTCTCGTTTTGGACTCCCCCCCAATGACATCACCGATAATACACGTATTGTAATTATTGAGTCAGATGAGCAAGTTGTGGGTATTTTGGTTGATAGCGTTGCCGAGGTTGTTTACCTTCGCTCGTCTGAGATAGACAGCGCACCAAACGTCGGTACCGAAGAAAGCGCTAAATTCATTCAAGGTGTGAGTAACCGCGATGGTGAATTGCTCATTCTTGTCGATCTAAACAAACTGCTCACTGATGATGAGTGGGATGAAATCAGTAGCTTATAAGTAAGCCGTAGTCAGTAAAGGTAGGCATGGACGTTCGCTATTCGCTCATTGTTGCAATCAGTGCCTGTGTACTGACACTTGTTTTATGGCTGATTCATGTAATGAAAATAAAGGCGCTCAACGAGCGCCTTTCCCTTCTCGAAAACAAGCTCTCTGAACTCTCTGATTGGACCGAATCTCACATTAAGGTTCTACAGAACCAAGATGAAGAAGCTAATGCCCGAACTATCGCCGTTGCGAGAAATATTGCTACGCTGCAAGAACAGATGGTGCAATTAGAAAACCAAACCCGAGAACTAAAGCAGCAAGACCCTGCGGTGCGTATGTACCATCGCGCGGCAGATATGGCGAAAGACGGGGCTACAGTAGATGAAATCGTTGCTGCGTGTGAAATGCCATTTGCTGAAGCACAGTTGTTGATAAACCTTCATCAACGCTAACCACTTCTAGTTACGCCCAATTAAAAATTATCAATTTAAGCGAGCTTCGCTAGCTCCGTTTGTCTATTATTGTGGTGATTTTCATTTAGACGTCTAGACGTAAAGATGTTGACTTTTTGGCGGCTTCAGCCACAATACGGTCATTAAGTGATAAACCGTGGAGTGATTATGCCGATTCGTATCCCCGAGCAATTGCCTGCTCAAGATGTGCTGCAAGAGGAAAACATCTTTACAATGGATTCCAATCGCGCCGCGTCGCAGGATATTCGCCCATTGGCCGTAGGTATCTTAAATTTGATGCCGAATAAAATCGAAACGGAAGTACAGATTTTACGTTTGTTGTCTAACACGCCTCTGCAAATCGACGTTGACCTTATTCGCATCGATAATCAGGTTAGTAAACACACTCCCCAATCCCACATGGATGCGTTTTATCATGATTTTAGTCAGGTGGCGTCTAAACGATATGACGGTTTGATTGTTACCGGTGCGCCTTTAGCCTTATTAGATTATGAAAAGGTAAACTATTGGGAAACCATGACAACCATTCTGGAATGGGCGCAACGTCATGTTAACTCAACACTGTATTTATGCTGGGCGGCGCATGCTGCTATGTACCACTTTTATGGGATACAGCGAAAGTTGCGCGACAACAAACTATCTGGTGTTTATCAGCACCAAGTTCGCGACCCTTTTAATGAATTATTACGTGGGTTTGACCCAACGTTTAATGCGCCGCACTCTCGGTATGGGTATATCGACACTGCTGACTACGAAGGCGTAGAAGGGCTTAAAGTGATCGCTGAATCTGCCGAAGCCGGCGCTTACGTGGTTGCATCGGAAGACAAGCGTATGGTGTTTGTGACAGGGCACCCAGAATATGACCCCGACACATTAAAAGATGAATATGAACGTGACGTGGCTGCCGCGCTTAATCCTTCAGTGCCAGTGAATTATTTTACTGACAATGACCCATCTAAATCGCCGATTGTGAGTTGGCGTTCACACGGAAGCCTACTATACACCAACTGGTTAAACTATTATGTTTACCAGACGACCCCATTCGACTTAAATTTGCTGGAAGAAAAGACCCAGCCAAAGAGGTAATTAGTGACAACGTCTAGCAAGCAACAATTGTTGGAAGCTGCTAAATCGCGGATTCTCATTTTAGATGGTGCGATGGGCACAATGATCCAACGCCATAAACTGGACGAAGCCGCTTATCGTGGCGAAGCGTTTGCAAATTGGCATTGTGATGTAAAAGGCAACAATGACTTATTGTCGATTACGCAACCCGATATCATCTTTGATATTCATTGTGCGTACCTCGAAGCCGGTGCCGATATCATCGAGACCAATACCTTTAACGCAACGACCATTTCTATGGCTGATTACGACATGCAGGCGCAGTCGAAGGCAATTAATATTGCTGCGGCAAAGTTAGCTCGCAAAGCGTGTGATGAATTTACTGCCAAAACTCCCAACAAACCGCGATACGTCGCAGGCGTGATTGGCCCAACTAGCCGTACCGCGTCGATTTCACCCGACGTGAATGATCCTGGCAAGCGCAATGTGACCTTTGATGAGCTCGTTGAAGCGTATAAAGAAAGTACTGAAGCGCTTATTGAAGGGGGCAGTGATTTAATCCTTGTCGAAACCATTTTTGATACATTGAATGCAAAAGCGGCATTATTTGCTGTGGAAGAAACCTTCGAAAAGTTGGGTGTTAGTCTACCGATTATGATTTCTGGCACCATCACCGACGCGTCAGGTAGAACCTTGTCAGGGCAAACAGCAGAAGCTTTCTATTACTCTGTACGTCACGTAAACCCTGTGTCGATGGGGTTAAATTGTGCCCTAGGGCCAGATTTACTTCGTCAATATGTGAATGAAATTGCCAATGTGTCTGAGTGTTTAGTATCAGCGCACCCCAATGCGGGCTTGCCGAACGAATTTGGTGAGTATGATATGGATGCCGCCGAGATGGCGGAACATATTGGTGAATGGGCGCAAGCTGGCCTGGTTAACATCGTAGGTGGTTGTTGTGGCAGCACACCTGAACATATTAAAGCCATTGCTGATGCCGTTGCTCAAGCTGAACCCCGAGTCATTCCAGAAATCGAGACCAAAATGCGTCTATCTGGGCTAGAACCATTCGTTCATTAAGGTGAAATAGTGTCTGTAGAATTTTCCACTTTTATCAATATTGGTGAACGTACCAATGTCACTGGTTCTGCTCGCTTTAAGCGTTTAATTCTTGAAGGCGATTACGAGGCAGCACTTGATGTCGCCCGACAACAAGTAGAAAACGGCGCACAAATTATCGACATTAACATGGATGAAGCCATGTTGGATTCGGTCGAGGCCATGCGTACATTCCTTAACCTTATCGCCTCAGAGCCTGATATTAGCCGTGTACCTATCATGATCGACTCATCTAAATGGGAAGTGATTGAAGCGGGATTAAAGTGCGTACAAGGTAAGGCCATTGTTAACTCAATTAGCTTGAAAGAAGGGGAAGAGAACTTTCTTCATCAAGCACGGTTAATTCGTCGATATGGCGCTGCCTCGGTGGTGATGGCGTTTGATGAAACAGGCCAGGCTGATACCCAAGCGCGTAAAATTGAAATCTGCCAACGCAGCTATAAGTTGTTGGTGGAAAAAGTTGGTTTTCCGCCGGAAGATATTATTTTCGACCCTAATATATTTGCGGTCGCCACAGGGATTGATGAACATAATAATTACGCGGTCGATTTTATCGAAGCCACGCGCATCATTCGTGAAACGTGCCCTCATGTGCACGTATCTGGCGGGCTTTCGAACATCTCGTTCTCGTTCCGTGGTAACAACCCCGTTCGCGAAGCCATGCACTCTGTGTTTCTTTATCATGCAATTCGCGCGGGTCTGGACATGGCCATTGTTAACGCCGGTCAGTTGGAAGTATATGACGAAATTCCGGCTGAACTGCGGGACGCTGTCGAAGACGTAATTCTTAACAAGCACGATGAAGCTACCGACCGCCTACTTGAATTAGCGCCTAAATACCAAGGCGATGGGAAGGTTGCTGCAAAAGAAGATTTAGCCTGGAGAGAAATGCCGGTCACTAAGCGTTTAGAACATGCGCTGGTGAAAGGGATAACCGACTACATTATTGATGATACCGAAGAAGCCCGCGTAGCCGCCTCGCGCCCCCTTGAAGTGATTGAAGGGCCGTTGATGGACGGCATGAACGTGGTAGGTGATTTGTTCGGTGAAGGTAAGATGTTCTTACCCCAAGTGGTGAAATCGGCGCGGGTAATGAAAAAGGCGGTTGCCCATCTACAACCCTACATCGAAGCTGAAAAGTCTGACGATGCGAAGAGCAACGGCAAGATTTTGTTAGCGACAGTAAAAGGCGATGTACACGATATAGGTAAAAATATCGTGGGTGTGGTGCTGCAATGTAATAACTTTGAAGTGGTGGATTTGGGTGTAATGGTGCCGTGTGCGACTATTTTACAGACCGCCAAAGATGAGAATGTAGACATGATCGGGCTGTCAGGCCTAATCACACCTTCATTGGATGAAATGGTTCACGTTGCCAAGGAAATGGAACGTCAGGGTTTTGATTTGCCTTTGTTGATCGGCGGTGCGACCACGTCTAAGGCTCACACAGCGGTGAAAATTGAACAGAATTATCATGCCCCTGTAGCTTACGTGCCCAATGCTAGCCGTGCAGTTGGTGTGTGTCAGCGCTTACTGAACAAAGCGTCACGGGATATTTTCAGTGAAGAATTGGCTAAAGAATACGACAAAGTGCGTGAACAACACGCACGTAAAAAGCCTCGAAGCCGCCCTGTTACACTTACAGAGGCACGAGCTAACGCGATGGAGCCAAGCTTTGATGTATTGCCGGTGACGCCAAAACAACTTGGTGTTATTCCAGTCACAGCTGACTTATCTACGTTACGCAATTATATCGACTGGACACCATTCTTCCTTACTTGGTCATTGGCGGGTAAATATCCTCGTATTTTAAATGATGAAGTAGTGGGAGAGCAGGCTCAAGAGCTATTCAACGACGCCAATAATTTGTTGGACAAGCTGATCGCCGAAGGCGGTTTGGAAGCCAAAGGCGTGTGTGGTTTATTCCCTGCCAACCGCGTTGACGATGACATTGAAATTTATACCGATGAAGCTCGTGATACGTTGCTTGGCAGGTCGCATCATTTACGTCAGCAAACTTTGAAAGACAAAGGTGCAAACTATTGTTTGAGTGACTTTGTTGCCAAGAAATCATCGTCAATCAAAGATTACATTGGTGCCTTTGCCGTGACTGCGGGTATAGGCGAGGACGAATTGGCAGCAGCGTATGAAGCGAAAGGCGATGATTACAACGCGATTATGGTAAAAGCCGTTGCTGACCGTTTGGCAGAAGCGTTTGCCGAATATCTTCACGAGCGTGTGCGCAAAGAGTTTTGGGGTTATGCACAAGACGAAAATCTCGATAACGAAGCGTTAATCCGTGAGAAATATCAAGGTATTCGCCCAGCGCCAGGATATGCGGCGTGCCCTGAGCATACCGAAAAACAAATGATTTGGGATTTACTTGACGCAGAGAAGCACACCACCATGAAACTGACCGAAAGCTACGCCATGTGGCCCGGGGCGTCGGTGTCGGGTTGGTATTTCTCTCATCCTGAGTGTCGTTATTTTGCTGTAGCGAAAATCCAAGAAGACCAGTTAAAAGATTACGCAGAGCGGAAAGGCTGGACGTTAGAGCAAGCTGAAAAATGGTTGGGGCCTAATCTTCATGACTAAGCCATTTAGTCAAGCCTGCGAGAATAACAAAGGGCCAATCTTTAATGTGCTGGAGCGTGAATTTTGTCACGCTCGTAGTGTGCTTGAGATTGGCTCAGGCACGGGGCAACACGCGGTTTACTTCGGAAAATTAATGCCGCACTTACGTTGGCAAACCAGTGATCAGGCTGAAAATCATCAAGGTATTCAAGCTTGGCTAGCGGAGTATCAATTGCCCAATGTGCTTCCACCTTTGGCTCTGACTATTGGGCAATCTCCATTGCCATCTGAGAAATATGATGGTGTTTATACTGCTAATACCACACATATTATGCAGCCTCATGAAGCCAAATTAATGATGGGGTCGGTAGGCGGACTACTGAACGATAACGGTGTGTTTTGCCAATATGGCCCGTTTAAAGTCGATGGTGATTTTACTTCACAGAGCAATGCCGCTTTTCATCAAAGTCTGATTGAACGAGGGTTTGGTGGCTATCAGGATATCAGCACCTTACAACAGTGGGCGAGCGGCCTCACGCTAAAAGATGTCATCCCTATGCCCGCTAATAATTTGCTACTGATATGGAGAAAAGCATAACTTTTCAGCACTTAGAGGCTGGGTTAACCGTATTCAATAGAATGTAAAATAACCAGTTTTCTCGTGAGTTACCCTTTAAATCGAAATTTGTTCTGGTATAAACGAGTCAGGTGAGTGGTATTTTTTGACCTTAAAATACAACTAGTACCTCGCTAAACCCATAATAATATCGACAATTCAGGGTAAATTATGAAGTATCAGTCCCTTCAGAAGAAGTTTATGACTATTGTCGGCGGTAGCTGTGCTTTAATGCTCATCGCTACGGCTACAGTGGTTGTTAGTAGTATCAGCAGTTCCGTCGAATCTACCGTTGAACAGGAAGTGACCGGCCTGATAGACAGTGAAGCCCGCTCAATCGCTGGCTTTTTTGCTAAATATGGTGGTGTAGCAAAAACGTTCCTCGGTAACCCTTTTCTCCAAAACTTTTTCGCTGCTCATACACAGCGAGGAGGCAGCGACAGCCGGGTTAAAGACGCCAGCACAATGTATCAATTGTTTGACAACATCAGTCAGCCTGATCCTAATATAAAGTCGGCGTTTTTTGGTTCTAATCTCACCGGTGAGTATTTTTATGAGCAGGGCCGTGTGGGTCAAGAAAGCGACTATTTTGCTAATCAGCGGCCTTGGTTCTCTACCGCAGTTGCAAAAGACGGTTTATATGTAACGCCGCCTGCCGTCGACTCTCAGGATGGTTCGGTTTCAGCCGTTGTACAAGCACCTATCTATCAAAATGGAAAGTTACTTGGAGTGGGCGGGGTCGATATACTGATCAGTACAATCGGTGATCTCATCGACCATATTCATTACCGCAATGCGGGCACGGCGTTTTTACTCGATGAAGAAGAAGCACTGGTGTATTTCCCTGAGCAAGGCGTAGATTTGCCTCTGAGTTCGCGTTTAGATGCGTTAGATCGGGCTTTTCCGAATACCACGGGGTTTAGTGACTTAGAAAGTACGATTAACCAACATACAACCGGAATGCAGGCGTTAACGTGGAAAGGCGAATCCTATATTGGGGTATTTCATCGTATCAGCCTAGACGAGCCCAACATTAATTGGACCTTGGTATTGCTGATCCCCGCAGATTTAATTAATGGTCCCATTCAGAGTGCAACTACAACAGCAGTTGTGGTTTCTTTCGTTATTATTGTGTTGATCGCGTTTATTACATACTGGGCTAGCGCCAAGATCACACGCCCAATATTGCAAATGAAACAGGCCATGTCGGAAATAGCGAGTGGTGACGGCGACTTAACAAAATCTCTCACGATTCACAGCAATGATGAAGTAGGCGCATTGGCGCAAGAGTTTAATCTTTTTACTGATAAGCTGCGTCACTTACTTCAACAAACCGCTCAGCAAACCCAAGCCGTAGCCGATGCGGCAAGGCATCTTAGCGACGTGTCTCAGGCGACGAGTGATGAGATTCAACAAGAAAAGGTACAAGTTGAGTCTGTTACTACAGCCATTGGCCAAATGTCGCAGACTGTGCATGAAATTTCGGCCAACGCCAGTGACTCTCACCGTGCAGCCTCTGAAGTGGAGGCCCTGATCCACAGTACGGCAGACCAAGCTCAACAAGCTAAATTGGGGATGGATGCATTGACTCAATCTATTACCCAAGGGGTAGAAGTGGTTAGTGGGTTAAGTAAAGAATCGGACAACATTGGTGCGGTTATCGATGTTATTAACAGTATTGCGGAGCAAACCAATTTATTGGCGTTGAATGCGGCGATAGAAGCCGCCAGAGCCGGTGAACAAGGTCGCGGTTTTGCTGTGGTTGCCGATGAAGTGCGTTCTCTAGCCAGTCGCACACAAGAGTCAACCGATGATATTCGTAAAATGGTTGAACGTTTGCAATCTATGGCTGCGCAAACAGATACCGTCATGCAAGATGGTAAATCGAAAACTCTACAAGGTGCAGACAAAACTCAGGCGATCGCTTCTTCTCTAGATGATATCAATCGCTCTATTGGCACTGTTCAAATACAGTCTAGTCAAATTGCCAGTGCAACCGAGGAGCAGAGTGTGGTTGCATCGGATATCAATCGCTCCTTAATTACCATAACGGGATTGAGTGATAAAACTGCGCGACATGCCGCCGAGTTAGCCGAAGAAGCTACTCAGTTAAATGGCGTGGCTTCTGAACTCAAAGAAATCGTCAATCAATTTAAAATTTAACCTGAGTACTCAATCACTGCTCGCCAATGTTTTTTTGACCTTGGTGAGCGTTTTGTTTTAACGAAAATCGTTCAAAATATTTACATTTGAATAATAACACCAATAGCACGTATTTTTATAACGTAACCCCTCATTTACTTTGCCTCACGCAATCCGCTTAATTATCATACAATATGTTCAGGGATCGCCGCTTTCCTCTAGTTTTGCATGTTTGGTTGCGACTAAAACGCCGTTGCTGGGAGTTACATAAGAGGCTGTATTGACGGTTTCTGTGCCTCAAATCCCATATCTTCGCGCAGTGATATGGATTTTGCTATGTAACGAATATGGAGAAAACAATGAAAAAGTGTGTGTATACCTTTATTTTGCTTTGTTTCAGCGCATCAACCTTAGCGGCGTTGTCTAGCGGGCGTTATGTGATTGTTTCAAAGCTCAACGGCAATGCCCTCGACGTTGACAATTTTAGTACGGATGGCGGCGCCAATGTCATGACCTGGCTAACACTGGGGTATGAGAATCAACAGTTTGATGTGGCTGATTTGGGAGATGGCACTTATTCAATTAGGCCTGTACACAGTGGTAAATCTTTGGATGTATGGGCGTGGAATGCCGATGATGGGGCTGAGCTTCGTCAATGGGACTACACTGGGGCAAACAATCAAAAATGGTGGATAGAAGACAGAGGTAACGGGTATTACTCAGTGATATCCCAGTTCAGTGGCCGAGCTTTAGACGTGTGGGAAATGAGCATGTACGCAGGCGCTGATGTGCGGCTGTATAGTTATTGGGGAGGAGCGGGCCAGCTATGGACTTTTCAACAAGTGGGCGACCAATCAGAATGCTATGCTGGTGCAACATTAACGAATAAATTTGTCGATTGTGGTGGCAAAACTATAGGGTTAAGTTGTGCCAGTGATAGTGAGTCTCAGCCACCGGTACTGACGCTACAAAATTCCTCAATTCGCAATTTGAATATATCTGCTAGTGGAGGATCTGACGGTATTCACTGTACTTCGGGGAATTGCACCCTCGCTGATGTTAATTGGCAGGATATTTGTGAGGATGCGGCTACGAATAAGTCTGAAGGCGGCACGATGACCATCGCGGGAGGGAGCGCGTATAACAGCAATAGCGGATACGGTGGCCAGCCCGACAAAATCTTCCAACACAATTCGAAAAATAGTGTCACTGTTATCGCTGGTGGTTTTACTGCCAATGGTCAAAATGGGAAACTCTGGCGTTCATGTGGTAACTGTTCAAATAATGGTGGCCCACGGGATGTGTATATTTACAATGTGACGATTAACGGCACGATTGGCTCTATCGCAGGAGTGAATAGTAACTTTGGTGATAAAGCCACGATTCGAGACTTACATATTCAAAATTACTCGTCGGGTAACCCGCCAGTTTGTGAAGAGTACTGGGGAGTGCAAAGCGGAGAGTCCTCGCCTAAGTGGGGCGAATTCTGGAATTCTGCGTATTGCGACGTCTCACCGTCGGACGTGTCAGGGTTTTAATTAAGTAGCAGTGAAGTCATTGGTTGCATGGGTGACTGTCATGCCCAATAATTTTGAGCTTTCGAGGCTTGGAACTGTGTAATTCACATAAAAAAGCCCTGAAAAATCAGGGCTTAATTCTTACTCTTTAATAACCGTAGTACTTACCAAATCTTCACACGTTCTTCTGGTGCAAGATACAAAGCATCACCAGGCTTCACGTCAAACGCCTTGTACCACGCATCGTGGTTACGCGGTGCGAATGTACGATAATGCGCAGGTGAATGTGGGTCAGAGCGTAAGCGGGTCAACAAACTTTGTTCGGTTTGTTTTTCACGCCATACTTGTGCCCATGCTAAGAAGAAGCGTTGGTCACCGGTAAGGCCGTCGATAACGGGAGCTTCTTTACCGTTAAGGCTTAGTTTGTATGCGTGGTATGCCATTGACAAACCACCCACGTCACCAATGTTTTCACCCAAGGTGTTCTTACCGTTTACGTGCATGCCTTCAATCGGCTCGTAGGCATCGTACTGTTCAACCAGCATATTGGTTTTCTGTTGGAACGCAGCTAAGTCTTCGTCAGTCCACCAGTTACGCTGAATACCTTTAGCGTCAGATTTTGCGCCTTGGTCGTCAAAGCCGTGGCCCATTTCGTGCCCGATCACTGCACCGATAGCACCATAGTTAACGGCGGGATCAGCGTTTGGATCAAAGAACGGCGGTTGCAAAATGGCTGCAGGGAAAACAATCTCGTTAAACGAACTGTTATAGTAGGCGTTTACGGTTTGTGGCGTCATGCCCCAACGTTCGCGATCGGTTGGCTCTAACTCTTTCTCAACGTCTTTTTGCATAAAGAATTTGCTGAGGTTACGCACGTTAGTCACTGGGCTGCTATCTGTGATTTCTAACCCTGTTAAGTCTACCCATTTGTCTGGATAACCAATTTTAGGACGGAATGCCGCGAGTTTTTCTTTTGCATTTTCCTTGGTTTCTTCACCCATCCAATCGAGGTTATCGATACGCTCACCTAACGCTGTACGAAGGTTTTCAACCAATTCAGCCATTTGGGTTTTTGAGCTTTCAGGGAAGTAACGGTCTACGTAAATTTTACCAATAGCGAAACCGAGTGATTGTGTGCCAGACATGGCACGGATAGCGCGCTTCCAACGAGGGCGAGGCTCTTGTTGACCACTGAGTGTTTTACCGTAGAAATCAAAGTTGGCCATGTAGACATCTTCAGACAGTAAACTCGCGTTACCGCTGATGGTGTGATACGCCATATAGGCTTTCCAGTCTTCGAGATCTTCAGTATTAATTAGCTTGATTGCGCCTTTCACTGGCTCAGGAGTTGACACGTTCAACGTCGGGATTTTCAAACCTTGAGAAGCAAAAAAGGTATCCCAATCGAACCCAGGATAGGTATCAGACAATTCACTGCGTTTAATTTGGTTCAACGTTAGGTCGCGGTCACGGCGTTTTTCACGTGGCCATTGGACTTCCGCAATTTTTGTTTCTAGGTCTAAGATCGCCTGTGCTTTTTCAGCAGGGTTCTCAATACCACCTAGGGTTAACATTTGTTCAATGTGTGCTTTGTAGGCAGCGCGAATTTCAACAAAACGCTCGGCGTCATTGAGGTAATAATCACGGTCAGGTAAGCCAATGCCACCTACACCCAGAGAGAGTTGGTATTGGTTAGGGTCAAGACGGTTGTACCACAGACCACCCCAAAGCGGTGATGAAGAGTTAGTAAGCCAGGCTTCACCAAAAGCCGCGGTTAGCCCTTTTACATCTTTAATGGCCGCAATATCGTCAAGGGTATCTTGGATTGGTGCAATGCCTTTGGCGTTAATGGCATCCACGTCCATATAGGCGGTGTAGTAGTCGTGAACTAGCTTTTCTTCGGCGTTCAAATCTGTTTTAGACATAATGTCATCAACAATTGATTTTACTTGGTCTTCACTGCGCTCAGCCAATTTACTGAATGCGCCAAAACGAGTTTTATCTGCGGGAAGTTCGTAATTTTTATACCAAGTACCGCTGGCGTACATAAAGAAATCGTCACCGGGTTTAACTGAAGTATCACGCGCACTGAGATCTACCCCAAAGCTGCCTAACTCCGGTTGACCTTTTTGTACGGTTTGTTCTGTTGACGCTGACGTTGTTTCCGCAGGCTTGCTACAAGCCGTTAATCCACATGTTGCTGCCACAATTGCGGCAAGGAGGGTATATTTCATTGTTTACACTCAGTCCTATCGTTAATTGAGTTAGGCATCACTGCCTTCTCTTATTTAGATTTATAGTTATTTAGGTAATCCTGATTAAAAGGTAAAACATCTTCCGCTTGATTGAAATACGCTTGAATACTCGGCGTTTCACGGTGTAAATAATCAGCTACAGCGTGATGAAAATCTGGTCGAACGAGTTTGTGCTCCGAATAGCAAAATATTGGCTCAAAACCACGCAATATTTTGTGTTCGCCTTGTGTTCCCGGATTAAAAATCGGTAACTGATTTGCAATTGCGAACTCAATACCTTGGAAGTAACAACATTCAAAATGCAGTTGGTCTATCTCTTTCAGGCAACCCCAATAGCGTCCATACAATCCTGTATGATCATAAAACAACATGGCACTCGCCACGGGCTCGCCATCTTGTACTGCCTTTATTAGCAGAAGTTGCCCTTTACAAACATGGCGTAAACGTTGAAAGAACGCTTCTGTCAGATAACCGTCATGTCCACTGCGTTTTAAATAGGTATCGCGATAGCATTGATAAAAGAAAGTGATTTCTTCTTCAGTAATTGCTTCACCGGTAAGTTTGACGCATGAAACCTGCTGCTCGGCGATACGACGGCGGGTCTTTTTCACCTCTTTGCGTTTTCGTGCGGTAAAACGAGAAAGAAAATCGGCAAAGTCCTGATAGCCTCTATTTTGCCATTGAAACTGCACCGAAAGACGAGTTAAGTAATCGGCGTTAGATAAGGTCGGCAGGGTTGAGGCGGGAACAAACAACCAGTGAAAAGAAGACAATGATTGCCCTTGCCATTTCATCGCGCTTATTTGTGACAGTGTATGTGCAATGTGAGACTCAGATAAATTCTCTAAGCCTAACCAGCGTGGGCCGCTAATGGGTGTAAATGGAATTGCACTGACAAATTTGGGGTAATAGTTGAGTCCGTATTGGTGATAGGCATTAGCCCAAGCGTGGTCGAAAACATACTCACCCGAGCTGTCGAGTTTAATATAGCCGGGAATCGCTGCAACCAGCTTTCCATCTTGATAACACCCAGTATGGCATGGCCACCATGCGGTATTTTCACCCACACAGTGGGTTGTTTCCAGAGCCAATAAAAAGTCGTAGTGTAAAAACGGTCCGGCGTTTTTGGCTAATACGCCCCATGCCTCGGGATCAAAGTCGGCTACTGTGGTATGAATTTGGGTTTCCCAGTTCATCATTCGTGTCTTTAAGAGGTAGAATAGAACCTATATCTTTAGGTTCTGTGAGATGTTAATCGTCATCTTATTATGTCAAACGATTTGAGAAACAACATTATTAACACGGTCACTCGCATGTTGGCGAGACGTGAACACGCTTTTGAAGAAGTCTTGCGAAAGTTGGCACAGAAGGGGCTGACGGGTACTCCCGTAGAGACCATTGTTGACGAGTTTCGCCAATCAGGGATTCAAAGCGATGCTCGGTTTGCAGAAATGAAAGTGCGAGCTGCGGCCAACAAAGGGCAGGGACCTGCGCGGATCATGGCAGAATGTCAGCAATTAGGGGTTGATGAACGCTTGATCGAAGAGGCTATCGCCGAAAATGACATCGACTGGTTTGCACTGGCTAAATCAGTAAAAGAAAAAAAGTATGGCGCAGCGTTGGAAGATGATTTCAAAGAAAAGCAAAAACAGATGCGTTTTTTACAATACCGAGGCTTTGAACAACAACATATTATGTATGCCATTAATGACCAATAAATAGCAGCTTCAGTGATTCATTGAGCCGATAAATCACGCTAATCTGCTTTTTTCGTTGGAATTTACTTCATTGCCTTCATTATTATCAGTAAATAATCGCTAAACTGCCGCGATATCATGTTGCATTGCTTAACAAATATGCGGCATCCATGATATTGTTGCGCCCCCGTAAGCACTATACTTCAGTGTTTAACATCAGTTTATAGATACAAGAACAGGAACTCAGGATTCAATGACACTTTCTACTGCTGACATACGTCGAAAATTTATCGAATACTTTAGTCGTCATGGGCATCAACCCGTGGCCACCTCGTCACTAGTACCTGCAGATGATCCTACCTTGTTGTTTACGAACGCAGGTATGAACCAGTTCAAAGACGTCTTTCTGGGTTCAGAGAAGCGCAGTTACACAAGAGCGGTATCTGCTCAGCGTTGTGTACGTGCTGGCGGCAAGCACAACGATTTAGAAAACGTGGGCTACACGGCGCGTCACCATACATTTTTCGAAATGATGGGTAACTTCAGTTTTGGTGATTATTTTAAACAAGACGCGATTAAATTTGCATGGTCTTTCTTGACTGAAGAGCTGCAATTACCGAAAGAAAAATTGCTCGTTACTGTTTACTCAGAAGATGATGAAGCATTTGATATTTGGGAAAACGAGATCGGCGTACCGGCCGAAAAAATCATTCGCATTAGTACCTCTGACAACTTCTGGTCGATGGGTGACACTGGTCCTTGTGGCCCTTGTTCTGAGATCTTTTACGATCATGGTGAACATATCTGGGGTGGTCCTCCAGGCAGCCCTGAAGAAGACGGCGACCGTTTCATTGAAATCTGGAACTTGGTATTCATGCAATTTAACCGTCAGGCAGACGGCACGATGGAGCCACTTCCTAAACCGTCTATCGATACGGGGATGGGGCTTGAACGTATTTCGGCAATTATGCAGAACGTGCACAGCAACTACGAAATTGATTTATTTGTAAACCTAATCAAAGCGGCCGCCGAAGTGACTGGCGCGAAAGATTTGGAAGATAAATCATTACGCGTCATCGCTGACCACATTCGCTCATGTGCTTTCTTGATTTGTGATGGTGTAATGCCGAGTAACGAAGGCCGAGGGTATGTGTTACGCCGCATTATCCGTCGTGCAGTGCGTCACGGAAACAAGCTTGGCGCATCTGATATTTTCTTTTACAAGCTGGTGGATGCACTTTGCCAAGAGATGAGTTCTGCGTATCCAGAGCTGGGCGACCAAAAGCCTGTGATCGAAAAAGTGTTAAAAGTTGAAGAAGAACAGTTTAGTAAGACACTCGCCCGCGGTATGGCGATGCTAAGCGATACGCTAGAAGCGTTGGAAGATAAAACGATTCCTGGCGAAGTGGTATTCAAACTTTACGATACTTATGGCTTCCCCACAGACTTAACCAATGACATTGCTCGCGAGCAAGGTTTCGCAATTGACGAAGCTGGCTTTGAAGCGGCGATGCAAGCACAGCGTGAGCGTGCTCAACAAGCCAGTAACTTTGGTGCTGATTACAATGCCACCTTGAAAATTGATGGCGAAACCGCCTTTACGGGTTACAGCGATAACGAAGGCCAAGCGAATGTAATCGAACTTATCACAGACTCTGCGTTTTGCGATGAGTTAACCGATGGTCAACAAGGTGTGGTCGTGCTTGACCAAACGCCTTTTTATGCAGAATCGGGCGGCCAAGTGGGCGATATGGGCGTGCTGAAAGTGGCCAATGGCGAATTTATCGTGCACGACACTCAAAAAATGGGTAATGCATTTGCTCATAAGGGGGTTGTAAAAGGCACAGTGAAAAAGGGTGATAAAGCAGAGGCTAAGATCGATGCGGACAATCGCGATGCGATTCGTAAAAATCACTCTGCTACTCATTTATTGCACGCAGCGCTACGCGAAGTGCTGGGTGAGCACGTTGGGCAAAAGGGCTCGTTGGTAGATGCAGAGCGTTTGCGCTTTGACTTTTCACACTTTGAATCGATTACGCCAGAGCAACGCGACCGAATAGAAAGACGAGTGAACGAAGAAATTCGTGCAAATCACCAATTACAAACTAAGCTTATGGAACTAGACGAAGCTAAAGCGTCTGGCGCCATGGCATTATTTGGTGAGAAGTACGATGAAAAAGTACGTGTAGTGTCAATGGGGGGATTCTCTGTTGAATTATGTGGTGGTACTCACGTCAATCAAACCGGTGATATCGGTTTGTTCAAAATTATCTCTGAAAGCGGTATCGCTTCTGGTGTTCGTCGTATAGAAGCGATAACTGGCGCAGCTGCAGTTGAATTTGTGCAGCAACAGCAACATATGCTTAATAATGCCGGCGCCTTGCTTAAAACCGACGCGAGTGGCTTGGTTGAGCGTATTCAGGCGCTACAGTCACAGAGTCGAGATTTGGAAAAAGCACTGGCCGCTGCGAAGCAGAAGTTAGCGAGCCAGCAAGGAGCTGACTTACTTAGCAGTGCCATTGAAATAAATGGTGTGAAAGTACTTATTGCTAATTTAGAAGGCGTAGAAGCCAAAGCGTTGCGAGGCATGGTCGACGATCTGAAGAACCGAATTGGGGAAGGTATTGTCGTACTCGGTGTTGCTGGAGACGCAAAAGTAAGTTTGATTGTAGGGGTAACAAAAGGGCTAACAGGGCAGGTGAAAGCCGGAGAGTTAGTGAACGTTGTGGCTGCTCATGTTGGTGGTAAAGGCGGTGGTCGCCCAGATATGGCCCAAGCGGGTGGTGACCAACCTGAAAAACTAACAGAAGCCTTAGCATTAGTTCAACCTTGGCTCGAAACTAAGCTATAATTGAATTAACAGTTTTTTAACAGTCTGTTTTTGCTAGTGACATCAAAAACACGGAATGACTGTAGTCAGTGTTGGTATAGGATCAGCTCTGATTTTTGTTGTAGGGACAAACTGTAAAGGAACAGGAGCAAGCGAATGCTTATTTTGACTCGTCGTGTTGGTGAAACACTTATGGTTGGTGATGACGTTACCGTCACTGTTTTAGGTGTTAAAGGTAATCAGGTACGCATTGGTGTTAACGCGCCAAAAGAAGTGTCTGTGCATCGTGAAGAAATCTATATGCGCATACAAGCTGAGAAATCTGGTCAGCAAGTCGGCGCAGAAAGTGACGACTAATTAAAAGTGATGACTGAAATATAAAAGACCCGACGAGATGTCGGGTTTTTTTTGCTCCGAAAAGAATATTTTGATCATATTGCGCATGAGAATTGAGTTTGATAGAAAAAATTACCGGAATGAGGTGCTGTTTTTTTCAATATTTCTTCATGTGGTTTACGAAATTTAGATTTTCTTAAATGATTTTAGTGGTTATCAGTTTATTTTTTTAATGTGCAGAGCCTGAAAAATACAGCTATGTTGGGTGGGAAATAGACATCCGAATCGAAATAATAGACAGTTTGGCTAAAATCCCGGCAAGCAGTCATTTTTCCTATAAAAAAGGTTTGACTTCCGAACTTGGCTCATTAAAATGCACCCCACGTTACGGAGAGGTGGGTGAGTGGCTGAAACCAGTTCCCTGCTAAGGAACCATACGTATTACACGTATCGAGGGTTCGAATCCCTCCCTCTCCGCCACGTTTTAAAATTTAAGTATTGCGCGTGTGTAGCTCAGCTGGATAGAGTACCTGGCTACGAACCAGGCGGTCGGAGGTTCGAATCCTTCCACACGCGCCAACTTAAATGTACCGAATTACGCGTGTGTAGCTCAGCTGGATAGAGTACCTGGCTACGAACCAGGCGGTCGGAGGTTCGAATCCTTCCACACGCGCCACATTGAAGAAACCACCCAACAGGGTGGTTTTTTTATTGCAGTACCGGAGAACCAGCTCCTTGAAGAGCTCGGGGCGTTTGCTTGGCGAAACCAAAATTGCTTGATTGAGTCCGGTCTCAACTATCCACCCATACACCCAGTCTTATGGGTGTTTATTTTCAATATGCCAACGGCTTCTACAAACAACAAAAAACAACTATTGCTTGTATTTTGACCTATAACAAAGAATGATAGCTAATCACTGTGACATATTGTTTAACTTATAAACAATAACGTAGTGAGCAAGCGAATAAAACAAGTGCGCGTGGGATAAATCCGTATCGAGCCTATTATCTGTCTAATATATATTCGTTAAGCCTTATTTATTGTGCCTATTCACTAAAGAAATGTTGGTAGCATAAATATCTACATTCTCTGCATAAATAGGGTGAATGGGGCGTTTATTGGTGGGTAATTAATATTTTTATTCAAATCGAGAGCGCTGCCAGGTTGTTTTTTAATAGGTAGCGTGATACTTATCTACTTCCTTTTTTATGGTCGGATTTGTTATGAACTCAGAAACCATCAATCAACTATTACTCGAAGCCGCGAATTTAATGCTGGTGGGTATGGTAGTTGTATTCGCCTTTCTTACTTTGTTGATTCTAGGTGTGAATGGCTTAGCGAGTTTCTGTCGTCGTTTTCCCGGCCAAGAGCCAGAGGCGCCAAAAAGAGCGTCAGTGAAACGCACCCCAACGACAACGCAAAATCAAACGCAAACGGTAGACGGCCAACTTGTCGCTGCCATCTCTGCCGCAGTGCATTCGCACAGGCAAGCAAACCGTTAACACACTTTAGGAGTTACCATGTCAAAACCACTGGCGATTACCGAGCTGGTATTGCGTGATGCCCATCAGTCGTTGTTCGCAACCAGAATGCGCATTGAAGATATGCTGCCTATGGCAGAAAAGCTGGATGAAGCAGGTTTCTGGTCAATTGAATCATGGGGTGGTGCGACCTTTGACAGTTGTATTCGTTATCTAGGAGAAGATCCTTGGGAACGAATTCGCTTACTTAAACAGGCTATGCCTAAAACTAAGCAGCAAATGTTACTGCGTGGCCAAAATTTACTAGGTTATCGCCACTATGCCGATGATGTGGTGACCCGCTTTGTAGAGCGCGCTCACGATAATGGCGTTGATGTATTTCGTATATTCGATGCAATGAATGACGTGCGTAACCTAGAAACCGCCGTAAAAGCCACCATTGGCTGTGGCGGTCACGCGCAGGGTACTATTTCTTACACGGTTAGCCCTGTCCATAACATCTCACTTTGGGTTGATATGGCTAAAAAGTTAGAAGATATGGGCGTGGATTCTATCTGTATCAAAGATATGGCTGGCCTGCTTAAGCCTTACGAGTGTGAAGCGCTGGTAACGCAAATTAAAGCATCGGTCGAGGTGCCATTGGCAATGCAGTGCCACGCAACAACAGGTTTGAGCACAGCTACGTACCAAAAAGCCATTGATGCGGGCATTGATATGCTCGATACCGCAATTTCGCCGATGAGTATGACCTATGGCCATACAGCCACTGAAACCATTGTATCGATTCTAGAGGGCACAGATCGCGATACTGGCATTTCTCTGCCAGAGCTTGAGCCTATCGCCACTCATTTCCGTGATGTACGCAAGAAATACGCTAAGTTTGAAGGCAGCCTTAAAGGGGTTGATGCCCGTATTTTGCTAGCGCAGGTGCCAGGCGGCATGTTGACGAATATGGAAAATCAGCTTCGTGAGCAGGGAGCTGAAGATAAGCTTGATGCCGTTCTACAAGAAATACCGCGAGTGCGTGAAGACTTGGGCTTTATTCCTCTAGTTACACCAACGTCGCAGATTGTTGGGTCGCAGTCGGTACTGAATGTGTTAACCGGTGAGCGTTACAAAAGCATCACCAAAGAAACCGCAGGGGTATTGAAAGGCGAATATGGCGCCACTGCAGCACCAGTGAATGCTGAGCTACAACAGCGCGTGCTTGATGGTGCCGAGCCTGTTACTTGCCGTCCTGCAGACAACATTGCGCCTGAACTGGAAAAGTTAACGGAAGAGTTGGCCGCTTTAGCCGCGGAAAAAGGCATCGAGTTGGCTGATGAAAAAGTGGATGATGTGCTCACGTATGCATTGTTCCCCCAAGTAGGTCTCAAGTTTCTTGAAAACCGGGGTAACCCCGACGCTTTCGAGCCAGCTCCGGGTAATGAGCTTGCTGTTGCGCCAGCTACAGCCCCTGCGGCAGCGAGTAGTGGCGCAGCAGTTTATGATGTGCGTGTAGACGGTAAAGTATACAGTGTAGAGGTAGGGGCCAGTGGTGAACTTGGTGCGATTACCCCTCAACCAGTAGCGTCTACATCGCCAGCAACAGCTCCTTCCGATATGGTAAGTACGGTGAATGCGCCATTAGCAGGAACGGTTTTTAAAGTCCTTGTTAGTCCTGGTGAACGTGTTGCTAATGGTGATGTGGTCATGATTTTAGAAGCGATGAAGATGGAAACTGAGATTCGTGCTGCGGTCGAAGGAACGGTTAGTGCTGTTCTGGCTAATGAAGGTGAAGCAGTGACCAGTGGCCAAGCATTGATAGAGTTGAGTTAAGTTTATGGAAAAACTTGAGATTTTGTGGGACAGCACTGCGCTGGCTCACTTTGAATCTGGCCAACTTATCATGATGGCAGTAGGGCTGTTATTGCTCTATTTAGCCATTGTAAAAAAGTTTGAGCCGTTATTACTGTTTCCTATTGGGTTTGGTGCCTTACTAACTAATATCCCTTTAGCGGGCTTTTCCGAGGCAGGAGGCTTGCTGTATTACATTTATAAGGTGGGCATAGATACAGGTGTGTTCCCGCTATTGATCTTCATGGGGGTAGGGGCGATGACCGACTTTGGCGCGCTTATCGCTAACCCTCGTATGCTTTTATTGGGAGCCGCGGCACAATTTGGTATTTTTGCTACCTTGTTTGGTGCGATAGCACTGAATTTTGTACCTGGGTTTGAGTTTTCTTTAAAAGATGCGTCAGCTATCGCCATTATTGGTGGTGCCGATGGCCCAACCGCGATTTTCCTTGCATCGCGTTTAGCGCCAGATCTATTGGGCGCTATTGCGGTTGCGGCTTATTCCTATATGGCGTTGGTCCCTATTATCCAACCTCCCATTATGAAAGCACTCACCAATGAAGAAGAGCGCAAGATCGAAATGGCCCAACTACGTCACGTATCGCGCAAAGAAAAGATATTGTTTCCGCTCGCGGTATTGTTGCTCACCATTTTGTTTTTACCTTCAGCAACGCCTCTCGTTGGTATGTTTTGCTTCGGTAATTTAATGAAAGAGTGTGGTGTGGTAGACAGGCTAAGTAAAACGGCGCAAAACGAACTTATTAATATTGTGACAATATTTCTTGGCTTGGCGGTGGGCTCTAAACTTTCGGCCGATAAGTTTCTTACGGTAGAAACACTTGGGATTCTTGGTTTAGGTGCTATTGCATTTGCAATCGGAACAGCCGCAGGCGTGTTGATGGCGAAATTGTTGAACAAGCTGTCTGGCGGTGGGATAAATCCACTTATTGGCGCAGCAGGTGTGTCTGCGGTGCCTATGGCGGCTAGGGTGGTTAACAAGGTTGGCTTGGCATCCAATCCACACAATTTCTTGCTTATGCATGCAATGGGGCCAAATGTGGCAGGAGTACTTGGCTCGGCGGTCGCGGCCGGTATTTTGTTGGCGCTTGTTGGTTAAGTAAGACGTTTCGCAAACAGAAAACCCCTGGCTTTTGGCTAGGGGTTTTTACTATGTAAGGATATAAATTAGCTTAAGCCGTTCTTTTGAGGGACTAAAGAATGGTATCCCATGATTAGCTTTTTCGTTAACTCGTGTTGAGGCCAACGGAATATCGTTTCAGTTTTCCCCGATTCTACAATTTGACCATCGTTCATGACGATCACGCGGTCAGCAATGTGCCTGACAATACCCAAGTTATGTGAAATAAAAATAAATGCCATGCCCATCTCTTGCTGTACCTTCAATATCAAATTAACGGTTTGCGAGCGAATGGTGGGGTCGAGGGCCGCGAATGGTTCGTCTGCAACCAATACTTTGGGGTTGAGCATAATGGCTCTGGCAAGCGAAACCCGCTGCTGCTGACCATCAGACAGCATATGACGATAAAAATGGTAATGTTCTCGCAACAATCCAACTTTCACCAAGGTCTCTAAAATTAAGCTATTGCGCTCATTCTGAGAAAGCGAGGTATTGAGGCGAAGAGGTTCATCCAGTATTTGTCCTACGGGAATCCCAGGGTTCATCGACTCACTGCTGTGTTGGAAAATCATGCGAATAGCTTGATTGCGTTTGACGCTTTGTGACTTGTCATAACGCGATAACGCATTGGTGGTTTCGCCGAGAGTAATGGTGCCTGAATCGGCATTAATCGCACCGACGAGTAATTTGGCGAGCAGCGATTTTCCAGAGCGGTTTTCACCAATGATCGCCACGGTTTCACCCTTTACAATGGTTAAGTTTACCGGTCCAAGGGTAAACGGCTCCGATTGCTTGCCCCATTTCTTCGTTTGCTCGCGATGATACGTTAAGGTCTCAACCTTCAATACATCGGTCATAACTTCTCCATATGCAGCGGAAAGTGACAACTGTAGTTATGATCATGCACTTTGCGTACTGCCGGTACGCTCACGCACGCACGCTGAGCTCTAGGGCAACGCGGGCCAAGCCTACAGCCAATCGGCAAGTGTTGTAACGTAGGAATTGTGCCCGGTAGTGTTGGTAGTTTAGATTTTGGCAGTAGGTCTTTTCTGAAGCTTGGGGCGCTGTCCATGAGAGCCTTGGTATAAGGGTGGAGCGGCCGTTTACGAATATGTTTCATTTTCCCAGATTCAACCGTTTGCCCACAATAGAGAACCGTCATGGTATCGGCCATGCTGGCAATTGCCAGTAAGTCATGACTTACAAACAAAATGGCGAGTGAGCGAGTTTGATTGAGCCGCGATAAAAACTTTAACACCTGGGTTTTTGTTGTGGTTTCCATCCCTCGGGTTGGGTCGTCGGCAATCAGAAGCTTAGGCTGTGAAACAAGCGCCATCGCCATGGTGATCCTCTGGCCAATATCCGTGGTAATCTGATGGGGAAACGCATTTAAGTATTTTTGATGATTTTTAATGCCCACTTTATGTAACGTGTTGATCGCTGCTTGTCGCCGAAATTGCCCGCGTTGCCAAAACCATTTCCCTTCCACGAGTTCGTCGGGAATACTCTCTTCAAGTTGTTCTATTAGCGTGGCTGACGGGTCTAATGACGCGATAGCATGCTGAAATACCACACCTATGTCTCTGCGCATGATTTGCCGGCGTTCTTCATTCGACATAGACAGCATATTGTTGCCATCCCAGCTCATACGATCGGCGGTGAGAAGCCAGTTTTCGGGTAAAGAGCCCGAAATGGCTGACACAATCAGGCTTTTTCCTGAACCTGATTCACCAACGAGCGCTCGGATTTCACCGTTGTTCACAGTTAAGTTTATTTTATCAAGCGCTTTGATGACGCGGGTGCCCGTGTCGATTTCTAGCGTTAGGTTTTTAATATCGAGCATTGGCATTAGCGGATTAACCTCTTTCTCAATGCAGAACGCAGCCCATCACCTACTAAGGTGATTGACAGTACCATCATGAAAATAGATAACCCTGGTAGCGCTACATTCCAAGGAGCCAAATAAGCCACATCTAATCCGGCGGCAAGA
Source organism: Alteromonas sp. ABE4_545 (assembly GCF_056161325.1). NCBI lineage: Bacteria > Pseudomonadati > Pseudomonadota > Gammaproteobacteria > Alteromonadales > Alteromonadaceae > Alteromonas > Alteromonas sp. ABE4_545. The sequence continues at coordinate 89,883 of NZ_JBSWYY010000004.1, read as the reverse complement.
ATAGCGCCAAGTTCAGGAAGCGGTGGTTGTGCGCCAAGGTTTAAGAAACCAAGTGCACTAATATCAATAACCGCTATTGAAAGCGCCAAAGTGCCTTGCACCACCAACATTTCAATCATATTGGGTAAAATGGAATGAATAAACAGTTGCCAATAATTCGCACCATCTAACAAGGATGCCTGAATATAATCTTTGCTCATTTCGTCGCGAACAAACGTACGTGAGTGATGAACAAATTGCGGGATGAGGGCTAACGTAATAGCCCACATACTGTTCACTAAGCCAGTACCTAATATGGCGACGATAATAATGGCGATTAAAAGTGTTGGAATTGCCATTAAGGCGTCGAGTAAGTGATTTAACACACTGGATCGCACACCACTGGTCATCCCAGCAACACTGCCAATCGCAACACCTACTGCCATGGCAATAATAACCAGTAGAATACTGGTACCAAATGTCACACGACAGCCATAAATAATACGAGAGAAGAGATCTCGCCCCAATGAATCTGTACCAAATAAATGGCTAATGTCGCCGTTGATTTCCCAACTTGGCGGGATTAAGAATGCATTGGTGTTTTGTTGGAGAGGGTCGTAAGGCGCGACTAACGGAGCAAACAGTGCAAAAAACAAAAACAGCATCAATATTGCTAGCGCTAATAGGGCGATATGGCTTTCTTTAAATTCACGCCAGGTCTGTTGCCAAGGGGAAGGATGAAACTCTTCCTGATATAAACTAAATCGTGGCACTTTCGAACCTCTCTCGACTTGGATCGATAAGTCGGTTGAATAAATCAACCGTGATAGTCAGGAACACCACCAAACTTGAAACAGCTAACATTCCTACGCGTAAGGCTGGGTAATCCCTTTGATAAATGGCTTGAATTAACCAATTGCCAATACCCGGCCATGAGAACAAGGTTTCTACGATTAACGCATTGGTGATCAATGTGGTTATAAGCATAGCCATTAAGGGTAAAACAGGCAGCAAGGCATTGCGCAATATGTGGCGGTAAAAAATCTGCCACGATGACAAGCCTTTGGACCGTGCGGCAGCGATATATGGTCTGTGTACCACATCAATAATAGAGCGTCTTACAATACGAACCATACTCGCAGTAGAAATAACCGCAATTGATAAGGTCGGCAGTATTAAATGGCTAACTGCATCTCTAAAGGCCAAGCTTTTATCGACGCTGTCTTGCAGATAAATATCAAACAGAATAAAGCCGGTCTCGTAAGGAATGTCGAATAGCAAACTTATTCGACCTGACAACGGCATCCAGCCCAAATCTAAGCTCAGTGACATGATAAACACAAGGGCCAGCCAGTACACGGGGAACGAATAGCAGATAACGCTGGTTGCATTAATCGTAGCGTCGGCGGCAGAATAGGCTCTTAGCCCAGCATAGCAACCTAGTGGTATGCCTACCACTAGCGTAATAAACATAGCATACGCGCTTAACTCAATGGTTGCAGGTAAGGCGACAAGTATTTCTTCTTTCAGCGGCTGCCCTGAGATAAAACTGTAACCCCAGTTCCCCTCCCACAGTTGCGTTAGGTAATGCCAAAACTGCGCAAAATAAGATTGGTCGAGTTTATACTGAGCTTCTAGCGCGAGTTGCTGCGCATCATTTTGTGGCACTAGCCCACTGAGGTTTGTTAGTACTTCACCGGGAAATAAGTAAGCCAATGTGTACGACAAGCCGGTTAAAATAAGCAAGGTAGCCACAAACAGCACTGTGTATCTAAGTACAATACTTATCATAGCGTTTTCACTACTCCCCCAAAGCGCACACCGCCGTACGGATTAATGGTTAAACCCGATAAATTAGTGCGAAAGGCCTGATAACGATAGGCATGAGCAATTGGCACTAACGGTAATTTCTCGTAAAGCAATCGGTTAGCTTGTGCGTAGAGCAGGCGTCGTTTATCTAAATCTTCCGTTTCTATAGCTTGGTTTAATATGTCGTCATAGTCAGTGTTGCACCATCGTGCACGATTGGTCCCAGAGGGAATCGCATCGCAACTGAGCAATGGACGGTAGAAATTATCCGGGTCGCCGTTATCGGCCGACCAGCCGATCAACACGGAGTCATGCTTTCCTTCTCTGAGATCTCGGCGGAATGTGGTCCAGTCATAGGTCACAATATTCACCTGAATATCCACATCGGCTAAATACCGCTGAATAAGTTCTGCCATTCGGGTGGCATTGGGGTTGTATGACCGTGCTACTGGCATAGCCCAAATTGTCATGGTGAAGCCTGGCGGCACGCCTGCATCATCGAGTAATTTACGCGCAAGTACGGGGTTATAAGCAGTGTCATCGGCGTCGTTTTGATAAGCCCAGCTGGCCGCAGGCAACAGCGTTTTTGCTCTGGTCGCACTGTCAAAGTAGACGGCTTCGAGTAAGGTGTTTTTATCAATGGCAAAGGCTAATGCGCGGCGCACATCAGGGTTGTTGAGCGGTGGTACTTCAGTATTAAAGGCCCAATATCCGATATTTAACCCAGGCTTTTCTGCCAGGGTTAAATCTTCACGTTCTCGTATAATATCTAACTGGGTTTGAGAAGGCAGTGCCATTGCATCACATTCACCCGTCATTAGTTTTGCTAAACGCAATGAACTCTTCGGTGTGATATCAAAGATCAACGTTTCTACACTGTCGTCGTGCTTCCAGTAATTTTTGTGTTTTTCGTAGCGAATGTAGTGGTCTTTTAAATAGCTGTGAAAAATAAAGGGGCCAGTACCAATGGGAAGTTCGTCAATTTGGTCTGGAATGCCTAAATTCATCAAGGTGTCAGCGTACTCGGCTGATAAAATCACAGAAAAGTCACTGGCTAAATTGGCCAAAAATGAGCTGTCTCTTTGTTTTAATACGATTTCGACACGGTAACCGTTCACTCGCTCAACGCTGGCGATATTTTCAGCAATACCTAAGCTGTCGAAATAGGGATAACGGCCACCCGATACGTAATGATAGGGGTGATCGATTTCACGCCAGCGGTTAATGCTGAATAAGACATCATCGGCGTTAAAAAGGCGAGTCGGGGTAAAATAAGGGGTATGGTGGAAGGCTACCCCTTTTTGTAGTTGGAAAACATAATGTAAACCGTCTTCACTCACCGACCAGCTTTCGGCTAATGCCGGAATAATCTTACCGCTATCAATATCAAAATCGAGTAGGCGATCGTAAATTTGGTGCGCGGTAGCATCGGCGGTTGTGCCCGAAGTATCAAGTTGCGGATTGAATGAAATAGGGTTACTTTCAGAGCAATAAATGATACCTGAGCGATAGACTTCGTCGTCAAGTTTGGGCACACAGCCCGCAATGAATATAGCAATAGCCACAATCAAAGCCGGCAGTACGGCTAACCGTTTCATTTGCGATTATTCCTCTGCACTCGCAGACTCCAGCAAGTTGTATTTTTTCAAGTAACCTCGTAACTGATGGTATGTCAGACTCAGTTTTTCTGCTGTCTTTTTTTGATTAAATTGACTGTCTGCGAGGGCTTGCTGAATCATGTCAATTTCATACAGCTGTGACTTTTCTTTTAAGTCGATAGGGTACACTATTTTTTCTTCGTATTTTACGTTTTGCGTTGAAATGGCATCGTTGGCAGATTCATCTTGGGCAATAACGGTTTCATTTGTACTCGCAGGGCTTGCCGCCTGTTGAGGGCTTGGCGAATAAATACGGTCAGCTGTTTTAATACGGGCCTTGGGACGGAAAGAAGACTCAAAAGGGTCAAGGATAATGTCATGAACTGGGAGGTGAGGATTATTGGTCCGATAAACCGCGCGCTCAACAACGTTTTTGAGTTCACGAATATTACCAGGCCATTCATATTCAAGCAGCGTACGCTTTGCTTTTTCGGTAAAGCCGCTAAATAGCTCCATTTCCAGTTCACGTGCCATGTTAATCGCAAAATTCTCTGCGAGTAACAGTATGTCTTCTTTTCTTTCACGAAGTGGTGGAATGGTGATGACGTCAAAGGCTAACCTGTCGAGAAGGTCTGCTCTGAATTCTCCTGATTCCGCTAAGCTGGGTAGGTCTTCATTAGTGGCGGCAATAAGGCGCACATCAGTTTTAACCGTGCGGCTTCCACCAACGCGTTCAAATTCGCCATATTCAATGACGCGAAGCAATTTTTCTTGTATCAGCCCTGATGTATTGGCCAATTCGTCAAGAAACAAGGTGCCGTTGTGGGCAACTTCAAAGCGGCCTTCGCGTCGTTTGGATGCACCGGTAAAAGCGCCGGCTTCATAACCGAATAATTCGCTTTCAAGTAAGCTCTCGTTTAGCGCAGCACAATTAAGCTTAACGTAGTTTTGATCCCAACGTTGAGACAGGTAATGTAAACGCGCCGCAATTAGCTCTTTCCCTGTTCCACGTTCACCAATGACAAGGACAGGTTTATTCAGTGGCGCTATTTGGCTCACTTGTTCGAGTACTTCTAAAAAGCTGTTTGCTTGCCCTAGTAAGTTGTCTTGTTGACGATATCGACTCATTAATTCCCTCAAAAAGTAGTCAATTCGACCAATTAATAGTGTAGATGAAAATCAAACATGATTCGATAAATAAATGAACAAAATAATTATGTTATTTTTCATTGGGTTACATTGGTTGGGAAGTTGGCAAGCTATTTGTATAACTACCAATAGCGATAATTCACGCTTTTTTATTAACACGAGCTAGAGGTAAAAATTATGGGTATCTTCTCTCGTTTCACAGATATAGTGAACTCAAATATTAATGCATTATTGGATAAGGCAGAAGATCCTGAAAAAATGGTTCGTCTCATTATTCAGGAAATGGAAGATACATTAGTGGAAGTACGCTCTACTTCTGCTAAGACACTTGCCACCAAAAAGGAAATCAGTGCACAAATTGCCAAGTATGAAGGCGAAGCTGATGACTGGCAGGCCAAAGCGGAATTGGCTCTCAGTAAGGAACGCGAAGATTTAGCCCGCGCTGCACTTCAAGAAAAGAAGAAGTGCATCGAAACGGCAGAGGCACTGACCAAGGAATTGGCAGTCGTTGATGAGCAAATTACGAAGCTCCAGGATGAGATTGCACAGCTTCAGGAGAAGTTGTCTGATGCTAAAGCGCGTCAAAAAGCAATTATACTGCGTCAGAAAACCGTAAGTTCTCGTTTAGACGTGAAACGGACATTAGACAGTAGTAAAGTGGATGCGGCAATGGGGCGTTTTGAGCAATATGAGCGCAAAATTGACGACCTAGAGTCACAAGTCGAAGCTTATGATTTGGGTAAAAAATCGTTGAAAGACGAATTTGCAGAATTGGAAGCAGATGACAATATAGACAGCGAACTGGCGGCACTTAAAGCCAAAATGAAATCGAAAGATTCAGATAAATAAGCCAGCATAACGTCAACTAAATAAGTGTATTTTTTATTGCCTGTGTCGACATACCTGTAGCAGGCAATTTTGCAAAGGAGGTACGGTATGGACGAAGATATCGTAGGCATTTTAGTCGCCCCAATTTTTTTGTTTATTATTTTTGTGGCGCCTATATGGTTGATTCTTCATTACCGGAGTAAGAAGCAAGTCAATCAAGGACTCACGGAAGAAGAGCGTGTAACGATGAACCAACTGGCAGAAAAAGCAGAGTTGATGGCTGAGCGCATCGAAACATTGGAAGCGATTTTGGATAGTGAATCTCCTGAATGGAGGAGCAAGGTATGAACCAGCGTCGGGAATTATATCGTGACTCTGAAAACTCGCGTATAGCGGGTGTTTGCGCAGGTATTGCTGAGTATTTTGGACTAGAAGTGTGGCTTGTTCGCATTCTCACCGTAACGGCATTTTTCCTACTCGCGGCACCATTTGTGTTGGTTTCATATATTGCTGCTTGGTTTATTTTAGATAAAAAGCCACAGGGATATGTGCCTGAGTCTTCGGGGCCTGTGGCCTCAGGGCAGAGTTTTGGCAAAGGTTGGAAGAACCAAGCGTCGAATAAGTCGGCCAAAAGCAACCAGAAAGTCGAAATGAAAACCAAAGTTTGGCAAGCGGGAGAGCCGCCCAAACAGGCGTTTCACGACATTCAAAATCAGTTTGCTCAGACTGAGCGACGTTTGAGAAAGATGGAAACCTATGTCACATCTAGGGAATATCAGCTCAATCGAGAAATCAGTCAACTGTAAAAATATCGCGTAATTTAAAAAAGCAGCTAACCAAGCTGCTTTTTTATTGCAGGTAGAAGTGTAAAGCGTGATGTAAAAAAAATGTTACGCGGAATGGGCCGTGTCAACGCCCGATTGCTAGTAAGACTGGTGCGAATGATTACACTAGGGGCGTGTTGAATAAATGGAGAAGCGCTGTCATTCGCAGGGTGATGTAAAAGCGCCAGATAAAATACCCTATGGTTAAAGCCAGCAATTATGAATCAAAAATAGGTGATGAACGAGGTTACATTTCTTGGTCTGAACAAGAGCACGCCAGATGGAATGCGCTATACGACAGGCAGTTGCCACTTGTGCAAGAGAGAGCGTGTAAGGAATACTTACAAGGTATCGATATTTTAGGGTTAGCTGCCGACCGCGTCCCCCAATTACCCGATATCAATCATGTGTTACAAGACTGCACCGGATGGCAAACCGTCGCTGTTCCGGCACTGATAAATTTTAGCGAGTTTTTCAACTTACTCGCCAACAAGCAATTTCCTGTGGCGACTTTCTTACGCAGTCAGGATGACTTTGACTATTTACAAGAGCCTGATATTTTCCATGAAGTATTTGGGCATTGCCCATTATTGACCAACCCCGCTTTTGCTCATTTTACTCATACGTATGGCAAATTGGGTTTAGCGGCGAGTAAAGAAGACAGGGTGGCCCTTGCCAGACTGTATTGGTTTACCGTTGAGTTTGGGTTGGTTATGGAAGGGGACGCATTAAAAATATACGGAGGCGGCATTCTTTCATCACCGGGAGAAACGCGCTATGCGTTAGACAGTGCAGCACCTTCAAGAACGCCATTGGATGTTGTACAAGCATTACGCACGCCTTATCGCATCGATATCATGCAACCTGTTTATTATATTCTTAACGACTTTTCGGCCCTATTTGCCATTGCTGACATGGACATAATGCAGCTGGTAAAAGAGGCGCATCAACTCGGTTTGCTTGCTCCTCAATTCCCGGCGAAGCAAAAAGCGGGCTAATTACAAAACCTGGTTGGGTTTATTACCCATTAAGCTCATTTCGAGGCTAGGGGCGACCCTCGCCTCGACCTATCTTATTTTCCCTTCCTTTAAAAAAGCGAGATAAAGTGAGCAAATCTCACGATTGATGCGTATCAGATATTATTCCTAATTAACGAAAATATGATATTCTGTAAAGGTTGGTTTACATAGTGGGCGGTTTATGCGTTTAGAAATCAGTTGTCAGGATCGATTGGGGATAACACAGGATGTGCTCGACATTTTAGTGGCCCATCAAATTGATTTACGTGGCATTGAAATTGACGAGGTAGGCAAAATCTTCCTCAATTTCCCGAATATTGAATTTGCTGACTTTCAGCATTTGATGCCAAAAATAAGAAGAATAGAAGGTATCGAGGATGTAAAAACAACTCCTTTTATGCCTGCTGAACGAGAGAGAAATCAGTTAACTGCGATCATTCAAACATTACCAGACCCTGTATTTTCAATTGATACGCGAGGTCATTTGCTGATGGTAAATGAATCGGTGAGCAGCGGCTTGGAGTTATCAGCATCCGATTTAGAAGGCCTTGAGATTGGCGATTTTGTGAAAGGCTTTAACTTCAGTCGTTGGCTGGAGAACAATGAGCCTCGGCCATACAGCAGTAAGGTGAAATTTATACAACAAGATTACGTCGCCGACATATTGCCCGTTACTGTGTCTGACGCCGATAAAAAACCGGTACTTGCAGGCGCTGTGGTGATGCTGAAATCAGAGATTCGACTTGGTCAGCAGTTTAATACCTTCCACCAATTGCAAAACGATAGCTTTGACCGGTTTGTTACTGTGTCTGGCGTTATGGCAAAAGCGGTGAAAGACGCCAAGCGCATTGCCGATCTTGACGCCCCCGTACTGATTTTTGGTGAAACGGGTACGGGTAAAGAAATCATTGCGCGAGCTTGTCATCAAGCCAGTCGCCGTGGTGAGCACGAATTCCTAGCCCTCAATTGTGGCGCATTACCTGATAATGTTGCCGAGACCGAATTATTTGGTTACGCAGCAGGGGCATTTAATCAACCTGATGGGAAAGCTGGCCTGTTGGAGCTCGCCGCTGGTGGCACCTTGTTACTTGATGAAGTGGCGGATATGTCGCCTCAGTTGCAAGCCAAATTGTTACGTGTTTTAGAAGATGGTCAATATCGTCGAGTGGGCGATGACAAAGCGTTAGCTGTTGATGTGAGGTTTGTTTGTACGACGAGCCGCGACCTTGGCCAGCTTGTGGAAGATGGCAAGTTCCGCGAAGACCTGTACTATCGTTTAAACGTTTTGACGTTGGTCATGCCGGCATTGCGTGAAAGAAAACCCGACATTTTACCCTTGGCTGAATCCTTTATTTTGCAGCACAGTACTAAGCTAGGGCGTCGTCCTGCCGCATTGAGTAAATCGTGCGTAGATTTCTTGCAGCAATATCCGTGGCCTGGGAATGTGCGACAGTTACAGAATGCGCTCTATCGTGCATTGTCGCTGTTAGATGGCAACGAAATTACCAAAGAAGATATTCAGTTACCTAATTGTACGCCCAATATGACCTACATCGATGAAAACTTTGAAGGTACTTTGGACGAAGAAGTGAAAAAGTTTGAAAAGAACTTATTGAAACGTTTGTACCCAACGTATCCGAGTACTCGTCAACTAGCGAAAAAGCTAGGATTGAGTCACACAGCGATTGCTAATAAGTTGCGGGAATACGGCATTAATAAATCTACCGTTAAACTGTAATCTTTTAAGTTACACTGACAGTTTTTATCGCAGGGCTAATTATTGATAATTGGCCCTTTTTTGTGCCTGAAAGTTGATAGGTTTGCAGTGTAAATATTTAGGTACGCTTTAGCTTTACACCTGTTGATGAGCCTGAGAGCGACTGCGACTTCCCAAAACCTCTTGAGCGGGTTTATTGTGAACATAATGTTAATATGGGAGCAATAACGTGGAAGCACAAAACTATAACCCGCTAGGCACAGACGGATTTGAATTTGTTGAATATACCGCTGCAGATGAGCAGGGCATCAAAGCGCTAAAAGAACTCTTCAGTACCTTTGGTTTCGCCGAAGTGGCAAAGCATCGTTCAAAAGCGGTGTGGTTATATAAGCAGGGCGACGTTAATTTTATTGTTAATGCGCAACCTTCTTCCCACGCAACAGAGTTTGCGGCAAAACATGGTCCAAGTGTATGTGGAATGGCATTTCGAGTACAAAATGCTGGTGCGGCAGTCGCACATGCCATTGATAATGGCGGCAAACCTGTTATTGGCAACTTAGGGCCTATGGAACTCAATATTCCGGCTATTTATGGAATTGGCCACAGTACCTTGTATTTTGTCGATCGTTACGGTGATAGCACCATCTACGATGTTGATTTTAACTTCTACGATAATTGGCAATCGTTAATGGCAGAAGCCGATACAGGGCTTCAATACGTCGACCACCTCACTCATAACGTTCACCGTGGCAACATGGCAGTGTGGGCAGAGTTTTATGAAAATATCGGTAACTTCAGAGAGATTCGCTATTTCGATATCGAAGGTAAGCTAACGGGGCTAGTTAGCAAAGCCATGACCTCTCCATGCGGCAAAATCCGTATTCCAATTAATGAATCTTCGGACGACAAATCGCAAATTGAAGAGTTTATCCGCGAATACAACGGTGAAGGCATTCAGCATATTGCTATGTCGACAGACAACATTTACCAAACAGTGGCGGCACTGAAGGCGCGAGGCATGAACTTCATGACAACGCCAGACACTTACTATGAAGCTGTGAATAAGCGTGTGCCGGGGCATGGAGAGTCTTTAGATGAACTGCATCGCTTGAACATTCTCATTGATGGCGCGCCTATGAAGGATGGCATTTTACTGCAGATTTTCACCGATACCGTGATTGGGCCTGTTTTCTTTGAAATTATCCAACGCAAGGGTAATGAAGGCTTTGGAGAGGGTAATTTTAAAGCGCTGTTTGAGTCGATTGAGCAAGATCAGATCCGCCGCGGTGTGATCACGGAAGACAAAGCGCATGCGTAATCGCATTCAATTTCCATTGGCAAAAGGCGTGTGTTCAAGGCAGGCGCACGCTGATTTGCCAGAACGTGCGCCTTTCGAACGGGAAATCGGGCGCGATGGTTTTTTTGGTGCCGCAACTCATATGCATCATAAGCATGCACCTACAGGCTGGACGGAGTGGGAAGGGGAGCTTCGCCCGCGTTTATTCGATCTTAACGAACTCGCCGCCAACAAACCGTTGAATTCGCCATTCCAAGCGTCAGTGCTTTTGTACAACGCGCATTGTCGTTATCGCATTTGGCATTGCGAAAGCCCAATGCAACGTCTTGCGCGCAACGCAGATGGCGATGAGTTGTTATTCATTCACAAAGGCAGCGGTGATTTGTTTTGTGATTATGGTCACATGACAGTAAGAGATGGCGATTACATCGTTATCCCGCGCTCAACTATGTGGCGAATGAGTCCAAAAGAGCCCATGGTAATTTTGCTGATAGAAGCCACTAATGATTGCTATCAGTTGCCGGATAAGGGGATGTTAGGCAGTCATGCTGTATTTGACCCTGCAGTGTTAGATACACCCGATATCAATGACACCTTTTTAGCCCAACAAACAGAAGAGACTTGGCAGGTTGAAGTTAAGCGCCACAATCAAATATCGCGTATTACTTACCCGTTCAACCCTCTGGATGCACAGGGCTGGCATGGTGACTTAAGTGTTGTACGACTCAATTGGCGAGATATTCGCCCGATCATGAGTCATCGGTATCATTTGCCACCTTCTGCACATACCACGTTTGTCGCTTCACGATTCGTGATCTGCACCTTTGTACCTAGGCCAGTTGAAAGTGATCCCGGTGCGCTCAAAGTCCCGTTTTATCACAACAACGACGATTTCGATGAAGTGCTGTTTTACCACGCGGGTAATTTCTTTAGTCGCGACAATATCGACGCCGGCATGGTGACTTTCCATCCTGCTGGATTCACACACGGTCCACACCCCAAAGCGTATGCAAACAGTATTGAGAAGCCAAAAGACTTTATAGACGAAGTGGCAGTGATGCTAGATACGAGAGACGCGTTGCATTTTAGCGACGAAGCAGCATCGGTAGAAAATAAACAATATGTGTACAGTTGGCGTAGCCATGCTAACAAGCCTCGGGAGGCATAATCATGAAGTTAGCAACCTATAGAAATGGAACCCGAGACGGCCAATTAATGGTGGTAAGTCGGGATTTAACCTTGTGCTGCCCAGCGCAAGCGGCCAGTACGTTGCAGCAAGCATTGGATAGCTGGGAATCGATCAGTGTGAAACTGGCATCTGAATATCACGCGCTGAATCATCGAGATATCGAAGGGCAGGTGTTTGACCAAACTCAGTGCCTGTCTCCACTTCCCCGTGCTTATCATTGGGCTGATGCCAGTGCTTACGTGAATCATGTGGAGCTTGTTAGAAGAGCGCGAGGGGCAGAAATTCCCGAGTCTTTCTGGAGTGACCCCCTTATGTACCAAGGTGGTTCAGATGACTTCATTGGACCAACAGAGAATATCGTGTTGCCCAGTGATGAATGGGGCGTGGACTTTGAAGCCGAGATAGCCGTAGTTACTGATGATGTGCCAATGGCGATTTCGGCCCAAGATGCAGCAAAACATATCAAGCTAGTCATGCTAGTGAATGATGTGTCATTGCGTGGTCTCATTCCTGGAGAACTCGCCAAAGGCTTTGGTTTTTACCAGTCAAAACCCGCAAGTGCGTTTTCGCCTGTCGCCGTGACACCGAATGAATTCGGTGAACATTGGCAAAACAACAAGCTTCATTTGCCTTTGTTGAGCGAACTAAACGGCGGTTTATTTGGTAAGCCCAATGCGGGGGAAGACATGACCTTTGACTTTGCCACTTTGATTGCTCATGCAGCCAAAAGCCGGAATCTCGGTGCTGGCGCAATTGTGGGCTCAGGTACGGTGTCGAATAAGCAGGGGACTGATCATGGTTCATCCATTGCGGATGGTGGAGTGGGTTACTCCTGTATTGCCGAAGTACGCATGATTGAAACCATTCGAGATGGCCAACCTTCCACACCATTTATGAAGTTTGGTGACAGCATTCGCATTTCTATGAAAGACGGAAACGGTGAATCTATTTTTGGGGATATCAACCAAACGGTAACGTCACTCTAGACCTGATCCCCTGCTATCCTGCCATTGTCCATAGATGGCAGGTTTTCTTGACTATAGTAAAAATACCTTTGTGGTCAAAGGATTCACACTTTTTACAGACCCACCTATACTTAAACTAACAATAATTAAAAACGAGGCTTGTGATGAGCTTAAAACTTTATGGGTACTGGCGTTCCTCGGCGACATATCGCGTACGTATTGCGCTCAATTTAAAAGGGCTGGAATACGAATACGTACCCGTGCATTTGGTTAAAGATGGCGGAGAGCAGCGCAAACCGAGCTATCAATCAATGAATCCTGCTGAGCTTGTCCCCACTTTTGTCGACGATGACGAAGACATTATCCTTAACCAATCACTTAGTATCATTGAATACTTAGACGAGCGTTACGACAACGGTGTTAAGCTGTTGCCTAACCACTCGGTGGAAAAAGCCCGTATTCGCGCGCTGGCCCATGATATTGCGTGCGACATTCAGCCTTTAGGTAATCTACGCGTATTACAGACTCTTGAATCGCAGTTTGGTGCCAGTTCTGAGCAGCAACAAGCTTGGTGCAGGAACTGGATAGAACAGGGGTTTAAAGGAATTGAACAGCGCTTAGCGACACAAGCGGGAAAATATTGCTTCGACTTTGATGTGACGTTAGCTGATGTGTGTTTGGTGCCACAAGTGTATAACGCCAAACGATTTAATGTAGATCTGACGCAGTTCCCATTGATTAAAAAGATCGATGAAAACTGTGCGGCTTTGCCTGCGTTCGCAGATGCTCTACCAGAAAACCAAAGTGACGCGCCTAAATCATAGGCGCGTTGTTACTTAGCTGTTTTTTATCGGCAGTGCCGTGGTATTTTTCACTTGCTTAAGCGCAAAGGTTGAGCTGAGGTGATCAACCAAAGGAAGGTGGGTTAACTTGGATTTTAGCAAGTACTCGTATTCCTCGATGCTTTCGACGATGACTTTGAGTAAGTAATCTTTTTCACCGCTGGTGGTATGGCACTCAACAATTTCGTCGATAGATTGCACTGCATTTTCAAAATCAGTGAGTGAATCACCATCGTGGTTTTTTAGCGTTACATAGATAAATACTGAAACGCCAAGATTGAGTTTTTTACCGTTGAGAAGGGTGACCTTTTTAAGGATAATGCCCTCCGCTTCAAGACGTTTCACTCTTCGCCAACATGGCGTGTGTGATAGCCCTACTTGCTGGCTTAAGTCTGCCATTGAAACAGTGGCATCTTGTTGCAGCACGCGAAGGATTTCGCGGTCAAATTTGTCGAGTTTCATTTCTGTCGCACTCACAACTATTATGATAATTATTATATGATATTTATTATACTAGGATATATATCCTAATTCAGTCTATATCATAAGAAACATCTTTCGATTTGTAAATCTCAACAGTAAAAACAAGCAAGGCTTGTCCTCTCGTCTCTAGGCTAAACTTACGCCATTCTAACCCTATATAAATAAGTATTATGGCTGTATTTGATCACGCTGAATTTGATAACCACGAACACGTTGCTTTTTATCATGATGAAGCGGCGGGCCTGAGTGCGATTATTGCTGTGCACAACACTAACCTTGGTCCTGCTTTGGGCGGTTGCCGTATGTGGCCTTATGTAAATAGTGAAGCGGCCCTAACTGATGTACTGCGGTTGTCAAAAGGAATGACTTATAAAGCTGCAATGGCAAAAGTGGCACTGGGTGGTGGCAAGTCTGTGATCATCGGCGATCCACGTAAAGATAAAACCCCTGAAATGATGAAAGCCATGGGCAAATTTGTTGAGTCTCTCGGTGGTAAATATTTTACAGCAGAAGATTCTGGTATCGCGGTTACTGACCTACAAACCATGGCGACAGAGTCTGAATTTATTGCCGGAACATCTGCCAAATACCATGTGTTAGATGGTGTTGCTGACGGTAATCCAGCACCATCAACGGCTTATGGGGTGTTTGTGGGGCTTCGCGAATCCGTGCGCTATGCTTTTGGTTCTTCATTAAAAGGCAAGCGTGTCGCTATTCAGGGTATGGGTCATGTGGGTTACCGTTTGGCCAAGCATTTATTTGAAGAAGGCGCAGAACTGATAGTCACCGACATTTTCCCTGAGGGGGTTGAGCGAGCGGTAAAAGAGCTGGGTGCGATTGCTGTATCACCCGAAGAAATTTATTCAGTAGACGCCGACGTGTTTGCTCCTTGTGCTCTAGGTGCAACAGTAAATGACGAAACAGTTGCGCAATTGAAAGTGAAAGTAATCGCTGGCGCGGCTAACAATCAGCTTGCGCGTGAGGACATTGGCGAAGTGCTGCAAGAAAAAGGCATTTTGTACGCACCAGACTACGTTTTAAACGCCGGGGGAATTATTGATATTTTCCATCAGCGTATGCCATCGTCGTCAAATGCCGCCATGCGTAGTCATATTGAGGCAATTGGCGATACGCTACGTGAAATTTATGAGCGTGCAGATGCCGAAGGTGTGGCGACGAATCGCGTTGCCAATACCATCGCTGAAGAACGATTTTCGCATAAGGGTTGAAACTTAGGTCTCAAATCGTCATAATGCGCCCCGCGCTAGCAAGTCAGACTTTTTAGCGCGGCGAGTTTCGACTCAACAGTGTCTATGGTGGGCTTTTGGTCCTCTCGCAATGATACTCTGTGGACTCGGTCAGGCCCGGAAGGGAGCAGCCGCAGCAGACGACTCATGTGCCGGGATGTGGCTGGGGGCCTGCCACCCACTCTACTGCTTCCGTCAGTGTTAGTTATACAGCCTTATTCTTCGATTCTTCTTCTGTACTATTCAAAAAGCGAATAGCTTTGTCTACCGCGTTAATAACGTTCATTTCCATTTGTTGTCGCTCACTTTGCGGTAAATAAAATGCCATGTCTACTTCATAGCGAATATAGCGGGGCGGCACTTGATTTAGTGCTAAACAACATACATCGGCGAGATAATCCGGTGATTTCGTTTTTTCTAATGCCAGCTTACTAATACGATCAAGCACTAAATGTTCATAGTAATTATGGATATCATCATCCATCTTCATGATACACGTTCCTTTTTTGTTAATTCACAGCTACCTACGACGACACGGATTTTCGCACGGGTGTCAGCCAAATCTTCTTAAGTGTAGAAATAGTCGAGCAATTTGCCATTTATTTTGTTTGTGAATTTTACCGTTAGGTGACATTTACATGAATGTGAAACATCAGCCTCTTCCGTGTCGCCCTGAAAAATCTGTCAACGTGCTACACTGGCGCTTAATAATGATAACGAGAAAACGACATGAAAAAGCATATTACCCCCTGTTATTACGGCGACTATTTGGCATTAGACAAATTACTTGGCGCGCAGCAATTACAAAGCGCTCAATACGGAGATGCCGCACACGATGAAATGTTATTTATTATCGTGCATCAGGTTTATGAACTCTGGTTCAAACAAATTTTGCATGAACTCAATGCGGTTATCGCCGCTTTTATGGATGATGATCTGAAAGATGACGAATTAACGCTTGTTGTGTCTCGGCTTCAACGGATTAGCCAAATTCAGTCGCTGTTGATCGATCAAATGGCGGTAATGGAAACCATGACACCACAGCAATTCCTATCGTTTAGGGATTATTTGGTACCTGCTTCCGGTTTTCAAAGTATTCAATTTAAACAACTTGAAATATCACTTGGCTTGAAACGAGAATATCGGATTGATTTTGACCAAGAGAGTTTTTATCAGCGACTAAATGATGAAGATAGGGCTTGGCTTACCGAACTTGAAACTAAGCCCAGTTTGTTTGAGCGCGTAGACGCTTGGTTAGCAAGACTTCCGCTACTCCAGTTTGAAGACTTTGCATTTTGGGAACACTACAAAAGTGCCACTCACAAAATGTTATCGGAAGATCAGGAAACAATCGAAACTAACTCCACGTTGAGTGATGCAGAAAAGCAAAAAGAACGAGATGCTCTAGCAAGTACTCGTGCTCACTTCGAAGCCTTGTTCGATGCAGCGCAATATGAGGAATTGAGAAGTGAAGGGCAGTTTAGGCTGTCGCACAAAGCGTTGTTGTCGGCATTGTTTATTAAACAATATTCGGAAGAACCAATTTTTAACTTACCTTTCCAGGTCATTACCCTACTGACAGATATCGATGAAAAGTTCACGCTGTGGCGATACCGCCACGCCATGATGGTACAAAGGATGATAGGTACTAAATTAGGTACTGGTGGTTCGTCGGGACATCATTATTTAAAGCGAACTACAGAGTCGAATCGCGTGTTCTTAGATTTCTTCAATATGGCGACATTTCTTTTACCGAAGCACGCACTGCCTTGTTTACCCCCTCATATTCTCAGAGCAACCGGATTTTATTTTCGCGGGAGTGGTCAATAAGTAATCAAATATTGCGGAATTATAACAAAAACTGACCAAAATTTACTTTGTTACACTTTTGTCAAAAGTGTGTCTGGGGAGACGAAAAACACAGTATCTGAGTTGAGGTGTATTGGTTTGTGTGTTTTTCGTTCGGCGGGGTTATACTTTTGTATAATAGTGTAATGTCAGGTTTACGAAAAGCGTGAAAATAAACAAAAAAATATTGAACTTTTCTGGAATGCCCCTGAAAGCAGGTTGACCGTCTTCCATCGATATGTATATTATCAATCCGAGGTTTTTATACCTTCTAATAATAAGTCGTATCAAAACGATTTAAAAATAAACACTAAAACAGAGTTTAGTGGTCCAGGGAGACAATACATGTTTACAAACACTAAGTTAGCAAAGTCAGTGCGTCTGGCTTGCGCTTTCGGTGCTGCGGCAGCAGCCTTTTCTGTGCAATCAGTGAATGCACAAGAAACACCTGACGAAGAAGAAGCACAAGTTACTGAGCGTATTTCAGTAACAGGTTCACGTATCAAGCGTGTTGATATGGAATCTGTTTCTCCAGTAACCGTGATTACATTCGAAGACATTGAGTTGTCAGGCGATACTACTGTAGCGGACGTTATGCGAAATTCATCGGTTAACTCCTTCGGTTCGTTCCGCGGACAATCAGGTTACGGTGCGGGCGCTGGTGCATCTAGTGAAGTTAACCTTCGAGGTTTAGGTTCTGGTGCTACATTGGTATTGGTTGACGGTCGTCGTCTTCCAGGTGTGGGTTATGATGGTGGTTCAACTGCCGATTTGTCAATGATTCCAATGGCAATAGTTGAGCGTATCGAGATACTTCGAGATGGGGCATCAGCTGTATATGGTTCAGATGCGATTGCCGGTGTAATTAATATTATTACCAAAAAAGATGTTGAGGGTGTGAATCTCACCTTTTCTTACGAGCAACCTGGTGTTGAAGGTGGGACAGTACGTCGTTATTCGTTTTCAGCAGGCGCTACGTCAGACAGAGGTAGTGTAGTAGTTATCGCTGAACACGAAAATAGAGACCAGGTCGCAGATACGGCAGTAACTGGCTCTTTTAGTCAAGGATTGTTTGGTGATTATTACTACGGTGACTATTCATCTTTCTCTCCTGTTGCGCGATTCCAAGTTAGCGACGACAGCGCGGGATCATTGGACGGTACATACGCAACCAACGCAGAGTTGTGTGGCGAGGTACCTGATACATCGTACGAAGATGGTTATTGTGGCTATTATTATGGTAACGTGACTTGGTTATATGGTGCTTCTAAGAAAGACAGCATTATGACTAAAGTTTCTTACGACTTGACTGATGATATCGTTTTCAAAGGACGTTTTTCTGGTATACAAACCAGTACGCAAACACGTTACGCACCAACTCCTGTATCAACAACGACCATTACGATTGATAAAGATAACGCTATGAATCCTTTTGGTTATGACGGACTGGTCCGTTATCGTACAGCCACTAAAGGGACTCGTGATACGTTTACTGATAAAACGACAATGGAAGCTGTATTAGGTCTCGAAGGCTTGGTGTCATTCTCAGATTACGATTTTGATTGGCAACTATATTATCAGAGAACCAACGCTAAAGAAGTTTCTGCAAATACCAATTTGGTAAATGACGAAAAATTTCAACAGCTAATTGATGATGAATTAGTCGACCTTTGGAATGTACAAGGATTAAGTTATGACGACTGGCTAGCGTATAACGATGCTGCGTTAGACACAGTAATGCATACCGGTTACTACCAAGTCAGTCAATTAAGAGATATCGTTGACGGGAACATCGGTGGTGAAATATTCAACGCGGGTGAGTTTAGTGTTAGTTTAGTTGTTGGGTTTGAGTATTCGAACCTAGACTTTACACAAATGAGTGACCCAGAATCAGGCCTTGGTATCATTTCTGGTGGGTCGGGCGGTGACGATGTATTTGCGACTCGAGAACGTCAGTCGTACTATACTGAAGTCGCTGTAGCGATGCCTTTCAACATCGAATTATCTGCTGCATTGAGATATGACGGCTATGAGATGGAAGGTGACACAGGTGATCAATTCGAAAAAGCTGAGTTTTCTGATACCGTGCCAAAGCTGGGTATTTCTTGGCGTCCAATTGATGATTTATTGGTTCGAGCAAGTTGGGGGGAAGCTTTCCGCGCTCCAACTATGTCACAAATGTTTGCTAGTCGTTCTTTTGGTTTCCCTGGCGCCTATGACCCGTACTATTGTGACACTCTAGGTAATGCTACCAGCGATACTAACTATTGTAATCCAAGTCAACAGCACTTAACTTGGAATGGCGGTAACCCAGAGTTGCAACCAGAAACTTCAGAATCATTAACGCTAGGTGTTGTTTATAACTTAACGGATGATTTATCGTTGGAGTTAAGTTACTACGATTATGATTACGTGGATAAGATTGAATCAGTGAGTTTGACTGATATCCTTTCAGTTGATTTGGATGGCACGTCTCCGAATGTTTATCGTTTGAGTAACGGTCAAATCGACTATGTTGTTTCTGGTTACGCTAATCTTAATAGCGTTAAAACCAATGGTTTCGATGTAACTCTAGGTTACGACCTTGAGACCGGCTATGGGGATATCGGCGTAAACTTTGAAATGTCTAAGGTCTTAGAGTACTCGGAGGAAGGCACGGATTTAGCTGGTGAACTCTTCTATCCTGATATGCGAGGCAACCTTACTTTAGACTGGTCTAAGGAAGATTTTACAGCCTCTTGGCGTATTTTATATATCGGTGAACATGGAGATTCGTTATACGCTGGTTATAAGTACCCAGACTCATATATGAAACATAATATTACAGCAGGTTATGTTTTAAATGAAAACTTCAGAGTCACAGTAGGTATTAATAACCTTACTAATGAGTTTGAAGCGTATTACCCTGGTGGTTGGAGAGGTTTTGACGACTATAACTTTGACCCGTTAGGTAGAACATACTATTTAAGACTTCAAGCTGATTTTTAATTTAGCACAGAAGCTATAGCTTATAATAAGTGTTTAGTCTGAAAACCCCTCTGCTTTAGAGGGGTTTTTTTTGGCCTTTAGTTGATAGTTAAACCTGAACTGTCAACTAACGAAAGGCTATATATCCAATCTCGGACAAATTGGCGCTAACCGACTTAGCTGTTTATGGGAGTTCACTATATGAACATTTTGATCTGATTGCAGGTCTCTGTTTAGCTGAATGAAGTCATTTATCTTGTCGATTTATTTGATCGTTGGTCATAGCTCCTACCACCGTCTGTGATGAAGAGCTAACCTAATATCAAAATCGAGTTGTAAATAATATTTATTAAATCGGTACCGCAGCCTGGTTGTGCGTCTTATTGTCAAACTAATCAAAGAATATATCTGCTCGATTGATCTCTATGATGAGATTTTGAAATACTTGGTTAAAAGCGATCATCCTTCAGTATATTGTCCATATCTATTGATGCGACTGAGGTAAAAAGCGTAATTTGAGAGACAAACGACATCAAAACCTGCCATGCATATGTAAGGATTAAATCCTGACGTTTTATATACATTTGATGCATAGATAAGCACTCGTCCGAAAACATCCATATTGGAATAATCAAAATGGTAAGACCTGTTTCGGTGCGGTTTTGAGTGTGTCAACTGTAATGAATGTCGATCAAAAGTGGGTAGGTAGAGATAATAAATATATTCGATAATTTATGGTTTAACGTCTTAATTGCTTATTGATTGAGCGGTTGAGCCATTATTAGCAGGGTGTAAAGAGCGTGTTACTTGACTCGTTCTGTACTTCCGTGTGAGTATAAGAAGTTAGTAGTATTGGCGTACTAACGGCAATAACTACCTTCCTACAAAAAATTTGTAAAAAGTTTATACGCCCCTTGTCTTGCAATCGCAGAGACAAGGATTCAAAAAAAGAAATTGGTTGGGAACTATGTCCAAAATGAGCAAGAGAACTCTTATTGCTTCTACTGTTATGGGTGCATTCGCACTAACAGGTAGTGCAGTCGTCTCTGCAGACCCTTTGAATGACCTTCACAAAGAAGAAGCGAAGATTCATGCGGCTGCAGCTAAATCTCAAGAAAAAATCAACTCTCTGTTTGAGCAGTCTCAAGAATTGCTAGTTGAATATCGTGCTGTTATCGACGAAACAGAAAACCTAAAGATTTACAACGATTACTTGGCAAGCCTTGTGGCTGACCAACAACGCGGCATCGACTCTCTTCAGCGTCAAATCGACAGCATCGAAGCGACTAAGAAAGGTATCGTACCTTTGATGTTCCGCATGATCGAAAGCTTGGAAAAATTCATCGAGCTTGACGTACCAATTAACCTAGAAGAGCGTCGTGAGCGTGTTGCACGTCTACGCGATCTTATGGCTAACTCTGAAGTTACTGTTTCTGAGCAGTTCCGTCAGGTTATCGAAGCTTATCTAGTAGAAAACGAATACGGCACAAAAATTGACTCTTACCAAGGCACGCTTACTGCTAACGGTACTGAGAACACAGTTGATTTCTTCAACTTAGGCCGTACTGCTTTGCTTGCTCTATCTTTGGATCAGAGACACGCTTGGGTTTGGGATAACAATGCTCGCGATTGGCAAGTACTTGGTGACGAGTACCTTAGCTCTGTAGTTGATGCAGTTAAAATGGCTAATGGTCAGATTCCAATTAATTTGATTAAACTACCAATTAAAGCAGCGGAGTAAGCGTTAATGAAGCCCGTATTTAAATCTCTTCTAGCCGCTGCAACCATGGCGGTACTAGCAACTGGTGCACAAGCTCAAGAAGCCAGCACTCTGCAAGATTTGCTAGAACAAGTTAAGAAAAACCGTGTTTCTGAAACACGTATCAATGAACAGCGTGAAGCGGAATTCCGCTCTGACCGTTCTGACAAGCAAGCTTTGTTGCGTAAAGCGCAAGGTCAATTGAAAGCTGAGCAAGACCGCGGTGACCGCCTAGCTAAGCAATTCTCTGACAACGAAACAACGTTGAACGAGAAAGCAGCTGAACTAGACCAAGCTACTGGTACTCTTGGTGAGATGTTCGGTGTTGTTCGTCAAGCGTCTTCTGAAGCTTACGGCCGTATCTCTACTTCAATTGTAAGTGCACAATACCCAGGTCGTGGTGAGTTCTTGTCGCGTATGGCGGAAGAATCTCAAGGCCTACCAAACATTCAAGAACTTGAAGACCTTTGGTTTGCACTTCAAACAGAAATGACTGAGTCTGGTCAGGTTGCTAAATTCACGACTGACGTAGTAAGTCTTGAAGGTGGTACGTCTAGCCAAGAAATCGTTCGCGTTGGTACTTTTAACCTTATTGGTGAAGAAGGTTATCTTGCGTATGATGCAGATAGCGAAGTAGTACAACCTCTAGGTCGTCAACCAGATAGTCACCTAGTTGCTTCTGCTGAAGAACTACGTGCTGCAACTTCTGGCATCGTTCCTTTCTACGCTGACCCTTCACAAGGCCAACTTCTAGGTCTATTGAAGTCAAAAGCAACTATGTCTGAGCGTTATCACGCTGGTGGTGTTGTTGGTTATGTAATCACTGTTATGTTGGCTATCGGTATCCTAATCGGTATCTACAAGCTAGTAACATTGACTTCTGTTCAAGGCAAAATCCGTAGCCAGCTTAAAAACCCAGATGCACCTTCAGAGAAAAACCCTCTTGGTCGTATTCTTAAGGTTTACAAAGAGAACAAAAACGTTGACGCTGAAACTCTTGAGCTTAAGCTTGACGAAGCAATCCTTCGTGAGCTTCCTTCAATCGAAAGCGGTATCAACGTAATCAAAATCTTCTCAGCAATCGCTCCTCTACTTGGTCTACTAGGTACAGTATTGGGTATGATTGAAACTTTCCAAACCATCACACTATTCGGTACTGGTGACCCACGTATGATGGCGGGAAGTATCTCTATGGCATTGGTAACTACAGCTCAGGGTATCATCGCGGCATTGCCACTGATTCTTACTCACAGCATCGTAGCTTCTCGCAGCAAGTCTATCGTTCACATTTTGGACGAGCAAACTGCGGGTATCATTGCTGCTCACGCAGAGACGGAGAAAGCATAAGATGGGATACCTGATTGGATTATTCGAATCGGTCAGGGACTTTATCGCTACCGGCGGCAACGTATTGTACTTTGTTGCTGCCGCGCTCTTTCTCATGTGGGTTTTAATGATTGAGCGCTACTGGTATTTGACTTCAGTATTCCCAAAAGTGAAAAAAGATATTATCGCTAACTGGGATGCTCGAGCTGATACTACGTCATGGTATGCGCATAGAATCCGTGATGCGTGGATTTCTCAGGCTTCAGATGAACTGAACGCCCGTATGTTGATTATTCGTACGCTTGTAGCTATGTGTCCGCTTATCGGTCTACTAGGTACAGTTACAGGGATGATTAACGTGTTCGAGACAATGGCACAGCAAGGTACAAGTAACGCCCGTCTGATGGCTGGTGGTATCTCAATGGCAACAATTCCTACAATGGCAGGGATGGTTGCGGCGCTGTCTGGACTGTTTATCAGTTCGCGTCTTGAGACTAAAGCGAAAATCGCACGGGAAAGTTTGGTAGATAGCCTACCTCACCATTAGAGAGAGATATTATGGCTCGAAAAGTCAGAACCGAGGAAGAAGAAGCAGCGATTGACATGACGCCCATGTTGGACATCGTGTTTATCATGCTGATCTTCTTTATCGTGACGACGGTTTTCGTTAAAGAGGCCGGCGTCGAAGTATTAAAGCCTGAGGCCAACCGAGCATATCTTCACAAAAACGCTAACATCTTCATCGCGATCACAGAAGATGGTGCTGTTTGGTTAGATAAGCGTGAAGTAGCTCCTGAAGCGGTTAAGGCAAATTTAGAGCGATTGCTAAAAGAACAGCCAACGGATTACGTGGTAATTCAGGCCGACGAGAAAGCCAAACACGGTTTGGTAATCAAGGTGGCTGACCAAGTTAAAGCCTCTGGTATTGATCGCATTATGTATGCGGCAAGGGGGTAACATGGTACGTTTTATAGTTTCTATTCTTTTAGGCGCTGCAGTTGCTTTTGGTTTGTTTGTTATAATGGCGAAGTTGATTGAAAACTCAAACCGTCCATTAGAAGAAATTCCAGAAGTACCTGTAATTGATGTTGTGATGCAGGAACCGGATGACGAGACGCAAACGCGTACTCGTGTTCCACCTCCGCCTCCACCTCCGCCTCAACAGCCGCCAAAAGTGCAGCCAGTTGAGCCGGAAACTGCTGAGCCAGACGCGTCTGGTTTTAACATGAATATTCCCCAAGTTGACACGGGTGGTATTGGTGTAAATATCGGCGGTGTGGGTGCAATGCAGTCTGACGGTGATGCGACGCCAATCGTTCGTATCGACCCGAAATATCCACCTGAAGCTGCCCGTGATGGTAAAGAAGGTTGGGTAAAACTGCAGTTCACTATCAACGAACAAGGCGGTGTGGATGACATCGAAGTAATCGATGCTGATCCTAAGCGTATCTTCGACCGTGAAGCACGTCGTGCTTTGAGAAAGTGGAAGTACAAGCCTAAGATCGTTGACGGTAAACCTGTTAAGCAGCCTAACATGTTTGTGCAACTAGACTTTAAACTGGAGCAATGATCATGAAAAAATCACTGTTTAAAATGTCTGCAGTTGCTGTGGTTATGACACTGGGTGCAGCGATTTCTGCACCTGTGTTGGCCCAAACGAGTGCACCTGTTGTTTGTCCTGGTTACGAGAAGGGCAACACAACATTGGTTGGCGAACGTACTGGTAAGAAAGTTCAAAAAGCCTTTGAAGCCTATAACGAAGATTTGATGGATGAAGCGTTAAACATCCTTTACGAAATTGATCCTTCAGATGATTTCGACAAAGCCTACGTTAACCGTTTTATTGGTAACTTGTTGGCGGCTCAAGAGGGCCAAGCGAACAAGTCTATGGGCTACCTAGTATCAGCTGTTGAACCTAAGGTATTGAACGACCTTGAACATGCTCAAACACTTAAGCTTTTAGGTGATTTGAACATGTCAGTTGAGAAATACGCTGATGCAATCAAGTGGTACAAGAGTTGGATGGAGTTTACCTGTAAGGAAGACGCCGAAACCTATACTCGCGTAGCTAATGCGTATTTCCAGCTTAAGCAGTTCGATCAGGTTATTGAGCCAGCTGATAAAGCGATTGCACTTTACGAGAAACCAAACAAGAACCCTTACGTGTTGAAGCTTTCTGCTTTCCACGAGAGAAAAATGTCTGTTCAAGCTACTGAAGTGGCTGAAGAGTTGGTTCGCGTTTTCCCTGAAGAGAAGAAGTGGTGGACCCAACTAGGTCTGTTCTACATGCTTACAGAAGACTACAAAAAAGCGTTATCAACGTTTGAAATGTCTTATCAGCAGGGTTTCTTGGATAAAGAAAACCAAATCAAGACTCTGTCTCAGTTGTATGCAAGCAACGACATGCCGTTCAAAGCAGCGGAAGTGTTGAAAGCAAACATTGAATCAGGTCTGGTAGAGCGTTCGGCGGATAACTTGGCATCACTTGCTAATGCTTATCACCAAGCGTTGGAGTACAAATCAGCGGCTAAATTCTATAAAGAAGCTGCAGATATGACTTCTGATCCTGAATACTACCGTAAGCAGGGTGTACTACTATTGGTTGCAGAAGACTACAAAGGTGCAATTACTGCACTTGAAGCTGCTCTTGAGCGCGGCGTTGAAGAGCCTGCTAAAGTTCACTTCTCATTAATGGAAGCGAATTTCTATGCGGGTCGATTCAAAGCGGCTTACGAGTACGGCGAGCTTGCTAAGAAAGATCGTGCAATGCGACGCAATGCTAATGCTTGGTTACCTTATATCAAGCAAAAAGCAGATAACCGTGGCATCAAGATCTAATATTGATTAGCGTAAAAAAACCCCGAACTTGTTTCGGGGTTTTTTGTTTCTAGCGAAGCCTAATTGTCGTGATGTTTCAACAATAGGTTTTGTAATAGCGAAGTGATATTGTCTTTAACGAAACTGTCGACAAAGCGCTTTCCAGCAAGTTGGTATTTTCGAGCGAATGACACCTTGCTTATCGTAGGAGACAGATAATCCTTAATCATCGCGCGTGCAGTGGAGGTTTCAGGCATTACCAGCAATAGGTAATGAAGTAACACAATACAATGCATAAGAGAGCGCTGCTGCTGCTGTGTAAGCTGATACGCCATTTTGCGTAACGTCGCGAGTACAGATTCATCAGACAATAGGCGTTGCGCCTTAATTCTGTCTTCAGTTGATGCTAATTGATACAGTTTAAACAAAAGCGCTGAGTCGTCGTTTAGCCTTTTAGATAGAGGCTTTAACATCAACACACTTTTCTCTCCGCTACTCGGGTCAACATTTTGCCCGTCTCTTACAGGGCTGAAGCCACTTTGCTGCCAGAACCGACGTAGTCTATCAGTGTTACCGAAAGAGACGGTGAGGCCATCTTTACCACTTTGACCTGCAATATCCGCAATAAACTGTAGGATTCGCTTTCCAATATGCTGACTTTGATAGCCTTCTAGCACTGCTATTCGGTTAATACGCCAATAGTCATAACAAGCTAATTCAGCTTGTGCAGAAATGAGCGAGAGAGATTGGGCCGATAAATGGCCATTTACTCTCCTGTTACCTACAGCGATATCTGCCGCTAACGGTGATAATATTTCCCCCCCCTCATCGAGTAATATAGCAACGCCTACAATATTATTGTGGTAGTGCGCTATGACGAGGCGTGAATCACTGCTGTCTATCAATCTTAATATATCGTCTGGAGACGTTTGATAATGGGCGTATGAGAGCAGTGAGATAACTTGGCGTAACCTAGCGTTGGTAAGTTGTTTAACGTCGGCAAAATCCACACTTAACGTGCTTTCATCCATCCTATTCGCCACTTCAACGTTGTTGATGTGAGGGCGTGTGAAAACAGGTAGAGGCTGTGGCTGGAACAGTAATGCTGTAAGGGTGCTTTCCATTGTATCTTCCGGATACCAGCGCACTGGAGTATGCATGGAAATCTGGTTGAGTGCGGAGAAATGTTCGGACAAATAAGGGATAAAACGTTGATAGAAGCCTCGCCCAGTTCCCTCGTAACCGTCAATCGTAGAACTAAAAATGAGCGGCATACCGAGTTGAGAAAGTCTTTTCAGTTCCGGGAGTGGTAAATTTGCGGCTTCATCTATCATTAATACGGTTGTGGCGCACGGTTGGCACGCCTCACAACTTGTTGTTGTTTGCCATGTTAACTCAGCCCCCGTTACTACGTGCTGGCGAGTAAATTCATTGGTCGCACAAGTAGTATCTGTATCTATGTGTTTGAATAGCGAGGTTACCGCATTACTGTGTGCAGACGTCACTATAACCGAGCGACCTTGGGATAGTAGTTCGTTTGCGATTAAGCCCAGTAACGAAGACTTACCTCTGCCACGAGATGCAATTAACAAATTGGCGGTATCTGGGGTATCGAGGCAAGAGAGTATTTTTGTATGTGCTATTGCTTGATCTAGCGTTGCAAAAGGCAGTGGTGCGTTGGCATAGTGTTTGGCTGTTTTCTCAATAGGCAACCGAGCGGCACTGTCTTCTTGCCACATTGCAATCAAAGGGTCGGTGTTAAACGTATTAATGATGCTTTGTTTAATCGTACTGGCTATGGGAGGAAAGCCATAGCTCGACAATGCAAGAGTGCGTGGGTCTGAGTAACTGGCCCATGAAGATAGAGGAGGGCAGAGTACAACCAAAATGCCATGTCGTTTTATTACACCCGCACTTGCCAATAGCGCATTGGGTTGAAGGCCACTAAAGCTATTGTAAACGACAATGCCGTATTCGCTGCCCAAGAGCTTTTTATAGTGTTTTATGGCGATAGAACTGCACATTGGCGGCGCGTCATCACCAAGCCAAAGGGCATCTTGTTCACACGATGAAACGAGGTTGTTGGCGCTTTGTAAGCAAAAGGTTTCGCTACCGGAAATACACAGTATTTGTCGGTGAGATTTTGCATTTTCTCGCTTTTTTAACCACGAAAGTATGTCATTTACAGCCATAAAAACCGATTTTTCGGTATAATCATCAGTCCTTTATTTTACCTTTTGATTTACAGGATTTCGAATGCGTTTTTTGACTCGCCGCCTTGTTATGCCCAATGACCTTAACTATGCCTTGTCGCTTTTTGGTGGTCGTATTCTTGAGTGGATAGATGAAGAAGCGGCCATTTATGCCATTTGCCAGTTGGAAACTAACTGTTTGGTGACCAAGCACATTGGTGAAATAAGCTTTGAATCACCAGCTATGCAGGGAGATGTCGTTGAGTTTGGATTAAAAACTAAAGCGGTAGGTCGATCTTCAATTACGGTTAGTTGCTTGGTAAGAAATAAGGCGACAAAGAAAACCATCTGTTTTGCAGACGATATTGTTTTTGTGAAATTAAACCCTGAAACTCGTGCTCCTGAAGCTCATGGCAAAACCATGGAAAGCTTAGAAGCACAAACTCAAGAAGAACTTAAAACACTGAATGTGATCAGTGATTAAAACCCAGTTTTAATCGAATCGCATCGGCTTGTGGCGCAGAGATTGGGCTTTGTGCCAATGTCAGTTTAGCCCGTTCTTCACCGTTGAATATGTAATCAAAGGCGACGTAATTACATGTTCGTATTAATTTGGCCGCTTCAGATACCCCTTGATTCACTTCCCACAACACACGTGTCAACGATTTAGGTAGTCCCCAACGCAGTAACATGAGTGAAGAGGCGCCGTAGGGACACAGGCCCACGTCTTTTTTCAGCGCTTTGTGAAAGGCAACGATATCTTTATTTGCGCGCCAAATTTCAATGCTGCGTTCAGATAGCAAACAGTCTTTGTGGAAGATCACCAGCAGAGAAAGCAGCCCAAACATGGCGAGTTGAGTCAATATGGGTTTCTCGTCATCTTGTCCATGTGTTAATACGTCTATGAGAGTGCGACTCAGCAACATAGCGTCTGTTAGCCCTTGTACATTTTCAAACCGACTTTGGTCTGACAGGGCTTGCTGGGCGGCAAACGTAATGGCTAACTCTTGTACGGCATTGACGCCTAAGTTTCTGCCTATTGCTTGTTCTAAGTTACTAGGAGCGGCGCCAAACACCGCCTTATTTGCCTTGCCCATCACATGGGCATTAAACAGTGGATCTTGGCGTATTTTGGTGGCCAGGTTGGCAACGTTCAGTTGGTCATCTTTTAACGCGAGTATATCTTGCAGGGTACGAGGTAATGGCGGTAAATTTTCCACCGTATCAAGTAACGTAGTATTACCCCGCTGAAAACGCATACGATTACCCAACAGTCTGAGTTGACCTGCATTCACTCCAGTGACTTCTTTGAAACTTCTATCGAATGAACGCCTGTCGGCAAAGCCGAGGTCTTCAGCCAATTCGTCGACAGAGCAACCGGTGAGTAGTGCTCTCACCGCTTTTTCATGAATAAAGGTGCGAAGCAATTGACCAAACGGAATACGATTATCACGCAGCTCGCGTCGAAATAACGACTCAGACATAGATAGTTGTTGTGCCACATTGTCTACGCGCAGTTTAGCCGGATGCGGATGATGCTGAAATAACGCCAGTAATTTTTCTTCTAGAGGCGCTTCAAATCGTTTAGACAAGGCGTTTTTCAACATACTTTTTACTGTGTGGCTATGAAAGAAAGAATGCACCGAAAGCCATTTGGTCGCGAACCGGATCGACGTCTTATCACTCTCGCCGATAGCCGCTTTACTTACCGGTTGAATAAGCAGAGGTTCGCCGTTGGGAAAGAGTACTTCGCTGAAATCAAATTTTCGCCCCGCGAGGTGGCGACACAGTGCGAGCAAGTAGAGCAATTCGAATTGCATGAGGATTTCATGACCCACCGAGCGCCATTCGCAATGAACCATTTCTTTGCTAACCACAAACCGGTAATTTCGGCCGCTGCCCCACAATTGGTCTTTAAATCGCAATATTTGGTCGAGTGCTTCTCTGATATTTTCAACGGCCGACAAATAACACGGAAGGTTACCCATCATATTGAAGTCGAAGTAACTCAACAGCGATTGGCCGATGACCGGAAACGCTGATTCCGGTGCCAATGTCATCAAGGCGTGAGCGAGTTTTTCTTGTGGTAAATCGGCGGTCTCGATTTTACCAATCAAGGCCAGAACGGTTATATCGTGCTCATTGGCGAGCATTTTGTCACGGCGAAGTGCTAGGAGCGCACGTGTCACCGAAGACCAAAACAAGCCGTTATAAGGCGTCATGTAAAAATCCAAGAATAGCCATAAATAATTTTATATCACTAACTTACGTTAAAGTGTGAACAAATTTGTCCTGTTTCTACTGTAAACTGTCCTAGTTTTGCAAAAATATATCAATACACTGTATAGTATGAAACTTGATAAGTTAAGGCTTTGAAATATAAGCGTTGATTTGTCAAAACTGCTGACCGCTAAGCAGCAGTTCGTCTCAAGTCTGTTCACCGTGTTAGTCATTTTAATGATAAGACATCAGAATTGGTTTGAGATATGTCACAAAATGGTTGCGAAATTCGTATCCATGAAAACGCCCACGCTGTCACCGTGGGCGTTTTTGTTTTTACCGCCTCTTGACGATTCTTCCACTACTGTTAGACTGCAACCCGCATCGACGTGTTTACACATGTGGTGCAGAGCCAAGGGGTGCCGTCATCGGCTGAGATCCACAAATGGGAACCCTTAAACCTGATCCGGATAATACCGGCGTAGGAATGGTACAACACGACACCTGATTACCTGCCGTATAAAGCCGGATCTTTTTTCTTATAAAGACAAGAGATCCTGATGAAACACACTTACTTAGCCTTACCTTTTCTCACTGTATCTTCTTTCGCATTTGCAGAAGACGCTCCCAATGATATTGAACGCATTCAGGTCACGGGTGATTTTCGTCAAACAACTTTGGATCAGTTGAGTGCGAGCGCCTCCATTGTCAGCAGTGACAGACTCGCAGCACGACAAGAAGAACACCTAGATAGCATGCTCAATATAGCGCCTAATGTTAACTTTGCAGCAGGGGCTTCACGCGGCCGTTTTATCCAAATAAGGGGGATTGGAGAGCGCAGTCAGTTTGCTGAGCCTATTAATCCGTCTGTAAGCTTTTTGGTCGACGACTTTGATTTTTCTGGTTTGGCTGCGGCCGGCATTTTATTCGACACCCAGCAAGTAGAAGTATATCGCGGCCCTCAAGCTACGGTCTTTGGAACCGGCGCGTTAGCTGGAGCAGTTAAAATTGTGTCAAATGATGTTGGTGAGGCGGGAAGAAACTTTGTACGCCTGCGTGCCGGTAATAAAAACACGTTTCGCATAGAAGGCTCTTATGGCGCTGATATTAGTAGTGAAACGCGCTATCGCGCGGCAGTGGTGAACAATCAGAGTGATGGCTTCACATACAATACGTATTTGGATAAAGCCACGAATAGTATTGATGAGACTGGCGTGAGATTAGCCATTGAGCACGACTTTGCTAATCGCACTACCGTGGCGCTTAACTATCGCTTCTATGATGTAGACAACGGTTACGATGCGTTTTCTCTCGACAATGACGGCAAGACACTTTCAGATGAACCGGGTTTTGATGAACACCAAACCCACGCCGTTAGTGCACACAGTACAACCCAAACTCAGCAAGGGCAGTTTGATGTGATACTCACCCATGCATCACATAATATTGCCTATGGCTATGATGAAGACTGGACCTATGTGGGCTTTCACCCTTGGGAATATTCCTCTTTTGACGCCTACTATCGCGATGTTGATACACAAACCGCTGAAATGCGTTTTACTTCCTCAGACAATGCACGTCTCTTTAATGACACCACAAACTGGGTGATTGGCACGCACTTTAAAACATCAGAAGAGTCATTGTTGAGACAGTACACCTACGCCGATGGTGATTTTGCCAGTGAGTATTCTCCCACCACGATATCTGCTTATGTTCAGTTTGACACTCAGCTATCTAGTCAGTGGCTACTTACTACAGCATTGCGTGCTGAAAATTATGAGTTTGAATATGCAGACAACGCAGGCTTAAGCCATACCCACGATGACACTATGGTCGGGGGGAAAATCGCGATTCACTACGTTATGAGTGATGATCA
Organism: Alteromonas sp. ABE4_545; assembly: GCF_056161325.1. NCBI lineage: Bacteria > Pseudomonadati > Pseudomonadota > Gammaproteobacteria > Alteromonadales > Alteromonadaceae > Alteromonas > Alteromonas sp. ABE4_545. The sequence goes on along the minus strand of NZ_JBSWYY010000004.1, from coordinate 57,932 downwards.
ATTCTGGTACGGCAGTATTTCTCGTGGTTATAAAGGTGCGGGTTTTAACCAAGATGAACGCGTAAGTGATGAAAAACGCTTTTTCGAAGCCGAATATAATTGGAACTATGAGGTTGGTTATAAAGGTTCGCTGTCTGATAACCTCCATGCCCGTGTCGCTGTATTCTACATGGACAGGGAGAATACACAGGTTAACGATTTTGATGTGCAGATTCGCGAAGATGGCACCCCAGATTTTATCGATATCATTGATAATGCCGACTTAGGCACTAACCGTGGTATTGAAGCTGAATTGAATTTACAAGCCACGGACAATTGGTCTGTTCAACTAGCGGTGGGTTATCTCGACGCAACTTTTGAAAGCTACACCAATGCGGCGGGTGAAGAGATTGAAGAGCAGCGCCAAGCCCAAGCCCCTAAATATACCGCCAATTTGTTTAGTCAGTTAGTGATTACTGACAATATAAGTTGGAATTTTGATGTTGATTACAAAGACGAATACCGTTTTTCAGACGGTCATGACGTCACTTCTCCTTCGACCACTTTGGTCAATTCTGAGTTGGTGTGGCAAGTCAATCAATGGCAAACCAGCTTATGGGTGAAAAACGCCTTCGACCGCACTTATTACGTGCGCGGTTTTGGTGGGTTTAGTAATGACCCTCGTGATTATTATGAGTTTGACGAACCCTACTATCAATTAGGTAATGGTCGCCAATTTGGTGTTAGTGTGACTTACGACTTTTAAGGAATAGATAAAATGCAAGTAATGGTAGAACTCTCTTTGTATCCGCTGGTTGATGATTTTATCGAGCCAATTAAAAACTTTATCGAGCGTTTAAATAGCTATGACGCGCTGTCGGTATCAACCTCGTCGACCAGTACACAGGTCACGGGTGATTATCAGACAGTTGTAACTATTCTTGGTGAAGAAATGCAACGTACTCATGAATCAGTAGGGCAAGCGATCTTCGTAGCCAAGTTTCTGAATTTCTCAGCCATGCAATCTCGTAATACTGATGACTGAATTTCTACAAACCTTTGTTAGTCAAATCGCTGCCACATCACCATTGGAGTGGTGTGCAGTGATACTCGCTTTAGGCTACGTTTGGTTGGCCGCAAAGCAAAACAGTTGGTGTTGGGTATGTGCATTTTCAAGCACGGCTATTTACACTTGGTTGTTTTGGCATGTCGCTTTGCCATTTCAGTCGGCACTTAATTTTTTTTACATGGTGATGGCCGTTTACGGCTATATGCAGTGGGGCAAGCAAACGGAACAAAGTCAGGGCGTGCGCTCGTGGCCAATTTGGTTGCACGCCAGCTTAGTGCCCGCTCTGTTGGTGATGGCGTTAGGCTTGTCTCGTTACGCTGAAAACTGGTTCACTAGCGAGCATTTGTGGTTAGATGCATCTATTCATGTGTTAAGTATGGTGACAACCTTTATGGTTGCTCATAAAATACTGCAAAATTGGATTTACTGGTTCGTCATAAATTTAGCTTCCGCGTGGCTGTATTGGCAAAGTGGTTTAGCACTGTCAGCGTGTTTGTTTGCTGGCTATGTAGGCTTTTCTATTTATGGTTATTTAAGCTGGTATCGGCAATGGAAAATGCAGTATGCACACTAATACCTTAATTGGCTTGTTACGACCTGTCTTATCACTGTCTGGCGACACGAAAATAGTCCCACTGCGTTCAGGCGATGTGAATCAAGTTTTTCACCTCACAGACCAAGAACGGCATTATGCCGTGAAAGTGATTGGTGATGACTCCTTCACTGGCGTTGACCGCATGCAGCAATATTCTTTGCAAGAACAGCTTGCTGCGCGTTCTCTGGCGCCTATGCCTGTTTGGTTAAGCGATGATTTACGGGTATGGGTAGAGGAGTGGATAGTACCTTGTGCTAACCACGTGTCAGACACCATTGAGGCCTCGGCAAAAGCCTTGGCACATATTCATCAGTTGCCAATGACCGCCAAGCGTTTGGGTCTATCTGAACGTTGGCAGTATTATTTAGACCAGGCCGCTTTACCCCTTGATCACAGTTTAAGAGAAAAAGTGGTGGGGTTGAGCAGTACTGTTCGCAAATTAGAAAATATTGAAGACGATTTATGTCTGTGTCACAACGATTTATCGGCAGGGCATATACTTTCATCAGACCCGCTCGTTTTGATCGACTGGGAATATGCAGCGATGGGTAATCGCTATTTTGATCTTGCTGCATGTGCGTCGATTAATGCGCTGTCAGCTGATGATTGTCAAAAATTGTGCGAAGCTTATTCTCGTTATTCCAAACAAAACTTGAGCGAAGTGAATACGAAGTTTGCCCAGTTTTTTGAAATTGTCGAAGTGACTAATGCCTTGTGGCAAGCAGCATTAGATCAGAGTCGTACAAGTCTTGAACAGGGTTCGGCTAATTTGTGAGCGTATGGCTTGGGAAATGCAATAAAGCGAAGAAAAGTGCTTTACCTTTCAAGGTCGATACGTATAATGCAAATCCGCGTTAGGGGTGTAGTTCGAATTGGTAGAACAGCGGTCTCCAAAACCGATGGTTGGGGGTTCGAGTCCCTCCACCCCTGCCAACGCGCTAATAGCAAATTCCAGCTATTTTCTGTACACTCTCCTCATACTTAATATTTCAAGTAGTTATGACTGCGAATTTAACTGATTACCAGCGTGCAATATTGCAGGAGATGGGGCTAACGGTTTGGCAAGCGCAATCGCTTCCTGCCAGCAAATCGGCCACTACAGAAACCACTACGCCCGCAACACAGCCAACTTCAGTCGTCAGCGCTAAGCCTGTGGCAAATGGCGCAGAAAAACTCGCACAATTAAAAGCTCAACTAGGCGATAAAAAAGGCGCGGCAACAACTAAAAAACAGCTCACGTCTTCTCAGGCTAGCACCGAAACTGCCCTCCCAAAACCGCCGACTGCGTCTACCGTTTTTAGTGCACAAGAACTCGCAAACTCTGCACGGTTATGTGAAGATTTATCGCATGCGTTCAGCTTGGTTAGTGAGCACACGTTGGCGTTAAAGAAGGGGGCTGGAGTCGCGTTAGAAGGGCATACGTTGACGTTACCAGTGTCACCGGAAAAACTCGATGCTCAAACAAAACGGGAGATTTGGCGTTTATTCAGTCGGCTGAAAAGTTAGCATGTCCATTTTACCTCTCAGTGATGAGCGTTTAGCTCAAGCCTATGCATTGCATCAAGTTGCCCACCCTAACCCTTGGTCTTTCAGCACCTTTGCAGACTGTCAAACCTCTCCCTATGCTGGTTATGTGCTAGTAGATAATGCCATTACCCTAGGGTACGCCGTTTTGTTGATGGTAGTTGATGAAGCAACGCTAATGGATATTGCGGTTGATGACGCAGTTCGCGGTAATGGGCATGGCAACACATTGATGAAGCATATCATCAATGAATGCGAACAGGCTTCAATGGCGAGTTTGTGGTTGGAGGTGAGAGCCGGAAATGTTGCTGCCGTGAGTTTGTACAATAAGTACGGCTTTGAAACCATCGAAACCCGCAAAGGGTATTACACGCATGCACAGACGGGAGAAAAAGAAGACGCAATTATCATGCGTCTCTTGTTCACATAATTAGCCTTGATACACGTTTGAGTTGTTGTACTTCATCACAAAAGGCATCAAACATGCGGGCAGCAAATAGCCTTCTTCTTTTAGCCAGCGCGAGTCATAGTTAATTTCGGAAGACTTCTCTGCCGACAAGCGCATTGGATTGCCAAACAGAATGTGGTGCTCGGCTTCTTGCAAACTTTTGTCGCATTGTTTCGGCGGTAGCCCAGCTTCCTGATAAAGTGTTTTTAAAACGTCGGCTGCATTAAAGCAAAAATGTTCGTACCCCAACTTCGTGAAGTTCATATCACTTTGTTTGAGTAAGTTCTCTCGTTTACGGTTGCCAAAATACCACTTCAGCATTTGAAACCAGTAATGTCCCTTTATGCGTTTGTACCCTTGGCGCTTTTGTTTTTTTGCTAACCGAGTTTGCGAACAGGCAAATGAACGCACATCGCGCATTAAAAAATATACGGTTGGGTTTAGTTCAGGGTGGTTGGCCATGAGTTTTAGATGGCGCACGCCTTTAGACGTGTCTACCATGAACTTATCGTGGCCATATTTTTGGTGAAATTGCTCGAGTAGCACTTGATAAGCTGGCGCTACATGCTGATATTTATCACAGCGATCGCTGGGCATGGGTACACGTTGTTGAATCGCTTTTAACGTTGGCCCCCAAAAGCTGCACTCGCTTGCGGGCTTACCACAGCTACAGGCATGTGCGGTGTCGTTGAGCCAGTATTCTGGCGCATATCTCAGAACCTGAAATACCTCACCAAGTGAGATCAAGTTTTGATGACAGGCTAACGCCATGGAAAATACCGTTGAACCAGAGTGAGACAAACTGGTGATCGAAAAAAACCTGTGTGACGCCATATACTACCCTCTAACACTGCGCTCAGTTGACTGAGTCTTTGTTATCATTTAACCAAAAGTGACTATGCAATGCATTGCAACTTAAGTTTACTTTTGGTTACTTTCCCTACTGTAGCAGGGAAGTTAACAAGACGAAAACCCCAATTCGAACGGTGAGAGGGTATTTGGTTCATAAAAGAACGAAAATTTACGTATTACTTACGTAAATGCGCCCCACGTGCTCATTATTGTGCTCATGAGGCGCCTGATTCGTCATTTAGCCAAAGAAGAAACTAAAGAATTGATGAACCGCTTTGAAAAAGCGCTTCACTTTTTTCTTCCACTTTTCTTTGTGTTTGTCTTTAGGCCCTTTTCCCGGCTTGTCTTTTTCGAGCATAAACGTGGCGACAACGGGGTCATGATCAGACATACGGTATGGGTCCGCGGAGTAGAAATCTGCTATTTGTAGGTCAGATTTTCTTTCAACGTTGTAATCTAATACTGTTGGTTCGTCAGCATTAATGTGCCAATCTGTTGCGTCAACAGCAGCCGCTAACAAGCTTTCAGATACCAACATGTGGTCTAAATAACCCACGCGTCCACCAAACAGATAGGAGTAGGCTTGAGTGCCATTTTTGTCTGCAATCAGGTTGGTGTAGCCAGATGCTTCAAAAGTGGTAATAGGGTCTTCTTTAGCGTATGCATTTAAATCACCGAGTACCATTACGTTGTCTTGTTCACTGAGCGTGGCGTCGGTAGCAATCCAGTTTATCAAGGTTTGGGCTTGACTCACGCGCTTGGCATTGTAGCAACCTTGCCCGTCACCTTGATCAGTATCGTCGCCGGATGCGCTGCCACACCCTTTAGATTTGAAGTGATTGGCAATGACAGTGAATACACCACCGTGAACCGGATGATTGCGCAAGCGGAATGTTTGCGCCAGTGGTGGGCGGTTGAAAATGTCGTCTGTATTGATCAACACATCGCCCTCTAGCTTGACGCGATGGGGTTGGTACAAGATGCCCACCGCAATCGCATCAGTACCAATCTCAGCTCCAGCATCGACATAGGCATAACGATCTTCACCGACTTCCTGGTTTAATCTATCCACGAGTTGCACTATGGTAGACGTTGATTCAAACCCGTCATTTTCGATTTCCATCAAGCCAATGACATCGGCATCTAATGCGATAATGGCCACTACGGTTTTCGCGATCTGACGCTCAAATTCTTCCAGCGTGTCTGCGCCTCGCGAGGTTGGGAAGCCATTGCCTTCACCGTCGCCGTTAAACAGGTTTAACACGTTCAAACTGGCAATTTTCACATTGCCCGGTGCAATCTCTGGCGCTGTGGTTCTGGGATTCGACTGAATAAAAGTGGGTGACACAGTAGGTAACAAGCGATATTCAGAGAAACTGAAATCCATGACGCCCGTTAGCTGGGTAACCGTATCGCCTAATCGCAAGGTATTGTATGCCGACAAGTTGCCTGTTGGGTAGATGATTGGGTCTGGGTAAGAGCCTGACATTACGTCGTCTAACACAATGCGATCAAGGGCGTTGCTTGATTCAAGTGCAATAGCTTCAGCAGAACCGGGCGTATACAAATTAGTTGGGGTAAACAGTCGTTGAGACGACAGTGTCACTTCGCCGTATTGACCTAATGTGTAGTTGTCACTCACCGTCAAAGCGTCAGCAAAAGAAATCGCCATCCCTTCGAGGGCTTCTTTGCTGTTTTCATCGCTGAATGGCAAAACAACAGGCGTGACGATGTAAGAGTCGCTACCACATGTAACATAAGCGTCGGCGGTTATTTGGGTGCGATCATAGTACTCAGATACTGCGCCACCTGTTCTTACTTTATCTCCGGCAGCGGGTAATGTTTGCTCTCCCGTGTAATAAACAAAAATGCCTTCAGACGTACCGTCGTTTTGGTCAAAGTCAGCCGATTCTTCTTGTACAAAGAAACCGCTTAAACCATCAAATGAAGCCGTTACGACACCTTCGATCGCATGGCTTTCTCCCACTACAGGTGATAGCTCAGCAGAACCTTGAATGTCATGAATCAACGTTGCAGTATCACTACAACTGCCTACTTCAAAAACTGGCTCCTCCGGCGTGCTGCCTCCAACTTTACCGAGATCGTCGAATACATCATTACCAAAACCTTGCCATTCATTCGCGGGGTCAAATTCATCGGTACTGTTAACATCACCTGTGGTGACAGAAGCTAAACGGCGAAGGGTGTTGTTCACTGTTGTGGTGTCACCTGAGCGCCAAGCTGAGCCAGGGTCTTCACCCACTCGGCCGAAAGAGTCTACCAAAGCGCCATCTTTGTACAGCTCATAAGCATCATCGCCATTGTGACTTACTGTACCCGATGTCATATCGGCATAGGCGAGTAACGCTTCCTCGGCACTGGGGTTGACCAATACAAAAGTGCCGCCAGACGCAATGCTGCCTGTGAGTGTAATTGTTGCGCCTGAAGTATTACCATTGGCATAGCGAATAATGGTGTAATTGTTGGCGGCTAGATCTATGGCATTTTCAGTACCATTGTATAGCTCTAAGGCTTTGTTACTGCCGCTGCCTTCTACATATTCGCTAAATAGAAGATCATTGGTGACAACCGGGCTATCACTATCGTCTTCACCATCGTTTGAGCCGTCATCAGGATCGCTGTCGCCTTCATCGGTCGAACCATCAGCCGCGTCTCCATATAGGAACGAAGCGGTTGGGAAGGGGTTGGCAGCAGAGGCATTACCGGTTTCGTCATCAAGTGTATCGGTACCACTGAAATACCAGTTACTGAGAACAAACTCGCTGCCATCGGCATTGGTGTCACTTAAGCGGTAAGCCCAGCCGTCGGTGTATTCCCAAGCGGTGCCCGAACCGTCAGTATTTATGTCGCCAAAAACATCAATCATTTCACCATTACAAAACAGTTCAATGGCGTCGTCGCCGTTTATATTTGCCGCAGATCCTGTGTAGTCAGGGGCAAATCCAAAGAAACTGGTGAACCCGTCACTTTCTGAGGCCACGTATATAAACGACCCCGCCGTTGCTGATACGGCATCAAAGGTCAGTTCTTGAATTGTCGCGCCACTGCCATTGTTGGCTGACCCTACGCCACACACACTTAAATCTGCAATATCTTCTACCACATAAATTTCTATGGCTTTGGGAACGCCACCAGATAATGGCCCGTCAATTACCCCTGACAAGGTGAGTTGAGCGCCATAGCTCATCGTCGGTATGGTCGACAAGAGAGCCAGCGCATGAGTTATGCGAGTTGTCATGTTCATGTGTTTTCCTTGTTGTTGCCACGTCGGCAATGTGGTTTTTAGTTGTACTTCTTGGACTTCCTTTGAGCCTGTACTTTGGTACAGCTAGTACTCGAAAATACAGCATTCAACATACTGACTAATTGGTCAATATTTATTCACATGTAAATAATGAAATCACCGCTTATTAACGAGGATGAGAAAGCTGAGACAGGAGTGTGACAGTGCTTTGTTGCTCAATGATTAAACATTTATTGCAACAGTGATATGGGATTGTCGGGGCAATATTAGCGAAGTAGTAGTGAAGGGGCATGTGCCCCCGCACATAGTAGAATAAGAGATTAAAAGTCTAAGCTGGCAAACACGACCACCGCGCTTTTTCTCGCTGGGTCAATATCAAAGTCATCCGTTGCAGGGTACAACTCGGCACCCATAATATCGTTAACCACACGAATATCGGCAAAGCGGACTTGGCCTCTCCCTGACTTTGCGTACATGCCAATGGTAAAAGGATAGTCGAAAATCATAGACTCAAGTGCCACACTTACGCCATGGGTATCGATAGCCTCAACTCGTTGGTAATCAAGGGTTGTATCGATTTTTCCATTAGAATTATCAGAAAAATAGCTTACGATAAGTTTGGTGTTTTCCGCCAGCGGCATACTGACCGCTAAGGCGACATTGGTGACACTGGCCAGTTCTCGGGTAACTGGGAAGTTATAGTTGGCGCGGGCAGGCTCGTCGGTCACTGCGGTGTAATAATCAACTTGGCTGGAAAACACCCAGCCATCCACCTTGTACGCCATGCCGGCTGAGAAATGCCAAGGATAAGACTGCTTAGCCGTGGAGTTCATTTCTTCTCGAAAAGACGTAAATACATTGCTCGTTAATACCGCAGCAATTGGCGCCGACACAGAACTGAGCGTTTCATAGCTGCGAGACAAGGCGATATCTTTGGTAATATTGCCACCAATATTCAAGCTCGGGGTTTTCCACAGTACGCCGACCGAAGGTGACAATATATATGTTGAGTCGTCGATACGGCGATAAGCGTGAAAACCTGTGGGCAAATTACCTTCAGGCGTCACATAGGTGATGACAGCGCCTGAACCTTGTGCCGAAATTTCGGAAATGTATCTACCCGCTATTGTTGCGCCAATCGACCATGTTTCTGATAATTGATATGCGCCACTGAACCCCAATTTATACGCGGCGTTATCAAAGTCATAATCGACAAACTCCTGCATTTGTTGTTCATAACTGGTGAAGGTGGCAGGCAGTGTATAAACCGCTTCGGCAGTGGTTCTCTCTTGGCTAAAATCGGTAACAGTAAAAAAGGTGCCATACGACCATTTATCTGTTTGCCCACTAATGCCTAAAAAGCCTGGTACAACAGCAAAAGACTTGCGGGTAAAGTCGTCGTCGTTGAAAAAGGCATTATTAAATTCAGTTTGTTCCCAAGCCATAGTATTGACCGAAGCTGAACGGGCGCTGCTCTGAAAACTCAAGCCAGCAGGGTTATAATGCATGGCGGATAAGTCGTCAGAAATGGCGACGAACGCGCCGCCATACCCATTGGCTTTGCCTCCCACCAGTAAATTGCCATAGTGGTATTGGTCGGCTTTGGCTGAAAATATTACGCTGCTTAGTGAACATAGTGAGGCGATGATGAGTGTGCGATGCATTATTTAGCTTCCTGCATGTTTTATTTATTTTGACTAAAAAGTACTCAAAAATTGTTTCGTTTGGAAGTCATTCCATGAGTTTTCCGCTTTTTTCTTGTTACTTAGCGAATAACCAAAGAATATTTAGCCCATTCTGGCGATTACTCGGTTTCAGGCATTCAAATTTTTCGCCTAAGTCGGTACAATTCGCGCCTTTCCATCAAGTAGAACCAGATTACGCATGTCATTGACCGAAGAAATCGCCAAACGCCGTACGTTTGCCATTATTTCGCACCCGGATGCGGGTAAAACCACGATAACTGAAAAAGTGCTTTTGTTCGGAAAAGCGTTACAAACAGCCGGTACAGTAAAAGGTCGCGGTTCAGGTCAGCACGCAAAATCTGACTGGATGGATATGGAAAAAGAACGGGGTATCTCAGTGACGACCTCCGTGATGCAGTTTCCGTATGCTGATTCTTTGGTAAACTTACTCGATACCCCGGGGCACGAAGACTTTTCTGAAGACACATACCGCACGTTAACAGCGGTAGACTCTTGCCTAATGGTGATTGACGCGGCGAAAGGGGTAGAGGACCGCACTCGTAAATTAATGGAAGTCACGCGTTTGCGCGACACGCCCATTATTACCTTTATGAACAAACTCGACCGCGATATCCGTGATCCCATGGAACTACTGGATGAAGTGGAAACCGAGCTTAACATTATGTGCGCGCCAATTACCTGGCCTATCGGTTGTGGTAAGCAGTTCAAAGGGGTGTATCATTTACACCGCAATGAAACCATTTTGTACCAATCGGGTCATGGCCACACAATCCAAGACGTACGCATTATAAAAGGGTTGGACAACCCAGAGCTTGATGACGCGGTAGGCAGTGATTTAGCCGACCAATTACGCGAAGAGCTAGAGTTGGTGGTGGGCGCTTCTAACGAATTTGACCTGGAAATGTTCTTGGAAGGTGAATTAACACCCGTATTCTTTGGTACGGCCTTAGGTAACTTTGGTGTTGATCACATGCTCGACGGTTTGGTTGAGTGGGCGCCAGCGCCACAATCTCGCGAAACTGACGAAGGTACTATTGAAGCCAGTGAGCCTGGTTTTAGCGGCTTTGTATTCAAAATTCAAGCGAATATGGACCCTAAACACCGCGACCGTATCGCCTTTTGCCGTATCGTGTCGGGCAAATATGAAAAAGGCATGAAAATGCGTCACTCGCGCATTGGTAAAGACATTCGTATTTCTGACGCTTTGACGTTTTTGGCCGGTGACCGTGCTTTGCTTGAAGAAGCCTACGCAGGAGATATTATTGGTTTACATAACCATGGCTCTATTCGCATAGGTGATACTTTTACTTCCGGGCAAAATTACCGCTTTACCGGTATCCCCAACTTTGCGCCTGAACTATTTAAGCGTATTCGCTTGAAAGATCCATTAAAACAAAAGCAATTACAGAAAGGGTTGATCCAGCTGTCAGAAGAAGGGGCTGTTCAGGTTTTCCGACCACTCATTAACAATGATCTGATTGTGGGTGCAGTGGGCGTGCTACAGTTTGATGTGGTCGTGGCGCGCTTAAAAGCAGAATATAACGTCGACGCTATTTACGAGCATATTAACGTAAGTACCGCTCGCTGGGTTTATGGCGATGACGCTAAGAAATTAGACGAATTCCGCCGTAAAGCAGAGCAAAACTTAGCGTTGGACGGTGGCGACAATCTCACTTATATCGCACCGACCATGGTTAACCTGCAACTAGCGCAGGAACGTTACCCTGACATTGAATTTAAAACGACTCGCGAACATTAAGATATAGCATGAACATACACGCCTTATTAGTTAGCCGCTTCACCGAAGCGTTGGAAAAATTAGACATTACTGATGCACCCGTACCGGTGGCGCGCAGCAACCGTCCTGAGTTCGGCGAGTATCAGTTTAATGGTGCCATGGCACTGGCGAAGAAATTAAAGCAAAAGCCACGTGATATTGCACAATCTATTCTTGATGCTGTTGTGCTTGACGATGTAGCGAGCAAACTGGAAATCGCTGGTCCAGGATTTATCAATATCCATTTAAACGATACCTGGTTAGCAAACCAGTGTGAGTTAGCATTGCACGACCCGCGTATTGGCATTGCCAAAGACCCAGCAAAAAATATTGTGGTGGACTACTCGTCGCCAAACCTCGCTAAAGAAATGCACGTGGGTCACTTGCGTACCACCATTATTGGTGACGCCGTAGTAAAAGTGTTGGAGTTCTTAGGTCACAATGTGATTCGTCAAAACCATATGGGTGACTGGGGGACGCAATTTGGTATGTTACTGGCCCATTTGAGCGATAAGCTAGAAGCTAACCAAGTGGCAGAAACCGCGTTGTCTGATTTAGAAACCTTCTATCGTGAAGCCAAAGTGCGCTTTGATGAGGAAGAGGGCTTTGCTGACCGCGCTCGCGAATATGTGGTTCGTCTGCAAAGCGGTGACCAAGCATGTATGACCCTTTGGCATCAATTTATTGATGTGTCTATTGCTCACAGCGAAGAAGTATATAACAAGCTAAACGTGAGCCTGACTCGCAAAGACATTATGGGTGAGTCGGCTTACAATGACGACCTAGCTAACGTGGTCGCTGAGTTAAAAGAAAAAGGCATTGCGGTAGAAGACCAAGGTGCACAAGTGGTCTTTATTCCTGAATTGGCGGATAAAGAAGGCAACCCAGCGGTTTACATTGTACAAAAATCAGGTGGTGGCTACTTGTACGCAACCACCGACCTTGCTGCAATGCGCTATCGCAGCAATACTTTACACGCAGACCGCACGTTGATTTTGACCGATGCGCGTCAAGCGTTGCATTTCAAACAAACTGAAATTGTCGGCCGCAAAGCGGGCTTTATTCAAGAGCAGCAAACCTACGAGCATTGCCCATTTGGTATGATGTTGGGTAATGACGGTAAGCCATTTAAAACGCGTTCAGGCGGCACAGTTAAGCTTGTGGAATTGCTAGATGAAGCGGTGGAGCGTGCAGAAAAATTATTGGCTGAGCGAGACAATGATTTGAGCGCAGAGGAGCTTAAAGAGGTTGCGCGTAAAGTGGGTATCGGTGCCGTTAAATATGCCGACTTGAGTAAAAACCGTACTACCGATTACATGTTCAACTGGGATACCATGTTGAGCTTTGAAGGTAATACTGCACCTTATTTGCAGTATGCGTATACGCGTATTCAAAGTATTTTCCGCAAATCTGGTATTCCGGTGACGCAAATTCCTGGCGAAATAAAGCTCACTGAGCCGAAGGAGCACGCGCTTGCGGTTATTTTAATGCAGGTCGAAGAAAGTATTGGTGTTGTTGCTCGTGATGCTACGCCTCATGTGCTTTGCACATACTTATACGATGTTGCCAGTGCGTTTATGAGCTTCTATGAAGCTTGCCCAATTTTGAAAGACGATGTATCAGAAGCCACGCGAAACAGCCGTTTAGCGTTGGCTGCGTTAGCGGCAAATACTTTGCAACAAGGTTTGGCGTTATTGGGTATAGAAACACTCGATAAAATGTAATTTGTACCGTCGATTTGATCGAGAAGGCCCGAACTTTTGTTCGGGCCTTTTTTTATGCGTTATCGAGATGGTTTATTGAATTTGCCCACGTAACTCACCCGAAGGAAAAGCAGGTGTGTGCACATTCACGTAATGCCCACCAGAGACTAATACTTGGAATATGTCAGCGGTGAGCATGGTGTCGTCAGCCGTCATCCACATGCCCGCATCGTCCATCGATTGCTCCAGCCCAGTTAACACATCACCATTTTCACCCAAGTTGCCGGTATGAATGTGAGCTGCCGTGGCGTCATCAACACCTTCAGTGAGAATCACGGCATCTAGGGCATAATTGAGTGAATTAACCATGGCGTAACCGTTACCAGACGCAGTGGTAGTAACCGCAGGGACTTCTTGTGCACCACTCAGGGCGAAGGTGACAATGGTATATTCTGGGGTAACAATCTGGCCGCGAATTTCACCACCCGGGAAGGCCGGAGTATGTACATTCACGTAGTGACCACCCGCCGCTAAAACAGGTAAAATATCTGCGTTAATTGCAGTGTCGGCTGGTGTCATCCACATACCAGGGTCGGTCATAGACTGTTCCAGCGCGACCAATACATCCCCGTTCATGCCGATGTCGCCGGTATGAATGTGTGCTGCGGTGGCGTCATCTACACCAGAAGTCAATACCACGAGTTCAAGGTCGTAAGTCATTGTATTTACTACAGCGTAGCCATTGCCGGTTGCCATGGATGTTGTCGCAGGCACTTGTTGTTCGCCATTTAACACAAATGTGGCGAGTGCAAAGTCGTTAGTGAGGATTTGCCCGCGTAGTTCACCGCCACCGTTTGCAGGAGTGTGCACATTTACGTAATGCCCACCAGACACCAATACATCATAAGTGGCTGCGTCTACGGTCAGATTTTCCGGTGACATCCATTTTCCCATATCGTCTCCAGATTGTTCCAACGCAACTAACACATCGCCATTCATTCCCACGCGACCAGTGTGAATGTGAGCTGCTGTGGCATCATCAACGCCGTCTGTTACAACAGTAACTTCAACAGCATTGGTTGACGTGTTGATTAATGCATAACCACTGCCAGACGCCGAGGTATCCACCGCAGGTACTTCTTGAGCGCCACTTAGCGCAAACGTTGCGAGTTGATAATCGTCGGTTAGAATTTGCCCACGAATTTCGCCACTAGGTACTTCACTAGTATGTACATTCACGTAATGTCCGCCCGACGCCAGCACAGCGAATGTGTCTTCGTCTATCATAGTACCCTCGGGTGTCATCCACATGGTCATATCGTCCATGGATTGTTGCAATGCAACTAACACGTCCCCATTGTTACCGGGGCGACCAGTGTGTATATGTGCGCCTGTCGCATCGTCAATACCATCTGTGTATACGACTAAGTCAACGTCATACGTTGCAGTTGAAACCAATGCGTAGCCATAACCATCGGCCATGGTGGAAACTGCGGGTACCTCTTGTTTACCGTCTAGCATAAACGTAACAACCGCCATATCATCGGTTGTGATTTGGCCACGCAGTTCTCCATCTTCAAAAGCGTCGGTGTGCACATTGACGTACCATTCCCCACTGAGTAAGTCTTCAACTAAGTCAGTCGTTACCGATGCTTCGGCCAGCGAATAGGTACCGTCACCATCACTCTCGAACGCAAATGCCACGTCTCCATTTCGGCCAATATCGCCATCGTGAATGTGAACAGCCTGAACACCTTCCACGCTACTCACATCCACGGAGGCTCGAATTAACCCCAAGGTTTCGTCTAGTTCGATTGTCGCTGTCCCCATTTGCATCGACATATTCGCTGGAACTTGTTGCTTGCCGCTCAGGTTGATCTCGAAAGAGGTACTAACGTTAAACGTAGGAGAAGGGGGGGCCATCTCCTCCTCTTTGTTGTCGTCGTCATTCATACAAGCAGCTAAAAAAGCGGCGCAACCAATGACCGTGTACTTGTGTAACTTCATCATTTTCTCCAGTGTCATTTGTGTGTTTAACATTTATTTAACGTTTTGTAGGTGTGGAAGGATTATAGAAATTTGTAAAATTTATTTTTATTTTTATAGTTTTTTATCAATGTGTTGAATTTATTGATATTTCTTGAAATGCGTGTGTGCTACAGGGGAAATAAAATGCAAACTAATAGAGATTGAGCGTGAGTGGATTGACCTGTAAACCCAAGATTCATGTGGCCTATCGTCTTTTTTAACTCGACTAATTGTAATTTTTCGACAACCGATTAGAGTGATCTAACACCACTTATTGTTTGGCTGTTAACAAGGAATAATCATGACGAAAATACTGGCGTTTTCAGGTAGTGCTCGAAAAGGTTCATTTAATCAAGCTGTTGTAACGGCTGCTGCAAAAGCGGCAGAAGACGCAGGAGCCGAGGTAACCATTGTCAATTTGGGAGATTTTCCCATGCCTCTATTCAACGAAGATCTTGAAGCCGAACAAGGAATGCCTGCCGCAGCAAAAGCGTTTAAGCAATTGCTCATTGATCACGACGGTTTTTTGATTGCATCGCCAGAGTACAATAGCAGTTACCCTGCGCTGTTTAAAAATTCCATAGATTGGGCCTCACGCATGACCGAAGAAGGGGAGCAACCGCTTACTGCTTATAAAGGTAAAGTTGTTGGTTTATTGGCATCATCGCCCGGCGGGCTAGGTGGAATGCGAGTGTTGGTACCATTGCGTATGCTGATGCAAAACTTGGGGTGTATTGTTGCACCCTCGCAAGCCGCGCTTTCATTTATCGGCAAAGCCATTGATGAACAAGGTCAGGTGGTGGATGAGAAAACACTCAAGCAAATTGCCGGTGTTGCAACGCAAACCGTTGACCTCGCTTCTAAGTTAAAATAAAAAATAAGGGGAATTGCTTCCCCTTTCCCTATCAAATTTGCCGTAAATTCGTTACTATCTCGCGTCCAATTTTTAGTTATGTAAGCAAGCGAAAAATGTTTGAAGTAAATCCAGTACAAAACGCGATTGCTGATATCCGTGAGCGCACTCAGTCGCTTAGGGGGTATCTTTGACTTCGACGCTAAAGCAGAGCGTTTAGAAGAAGTTAACCGAGAGCTTGAAAGCCCTGACGTATGGAACGAACCAGAGCGCGCGCAAGCCTTGGGTAAAGAAAAAGTCGCCTTAGAGCAGGTGGTTGAAACCATCGAAAAGCTAGAGCAAGGCGCAGAAGATGCCGAAGGGCTTGTTGAATTGGCTGTAGAAGCCGAAGACGAAGACACCTTCAACGAAGCATCGGCTGAAATTGACCAATTAATTGCCGAGTTAGAAAAACTCGAATTCCGTCGGATGTTTTCTGGCCCTAATGATACGTGCGATTGTTACGTTGATTTACAAGCTGGTTCTGGCGGCACCGAAGCACAAGATTGGTGTAACATGCTCACGCGTATGTATTTACGTTGGGGTGAAGCGCACGGTCTGAAGACAGAACTGATTGAAGTGTCAGAAGGCGAAGTGGCAGGTTTGAAGAGTTCGACAATCCGCTTTGAAGGTGAATACGCCTTTGGTTGGTTGCGCACTGAAACCGGCGTTCACCGTTTGGTGCGTAAGTCGCCGTTTGATTCAGGAAATCGCCGCCACACGTCATTCGCTTCTGCGTTTGTTTACCCAGAAATTGACGATGATATTGAAATCGATATCAACCCTGCAGATTTGCGTATTGATACGTACCGAGCATCTGGCGCGGGTGGTCAGCACGTAAACAGAACCGATTCTGCGGTGCGTATTACCCACGAACCAACGGGCATTGTGGTGCAGTGTCAGAACGACCGCTCACAGCACAAGAACAAAGACCAAGCCATGAAGCAGTTAAAAGCCAAGCTTTATGAGTTTGAGTTACAAAAACAAAACGCAGAAAAACAAGCGATGGAAGACAGCAAGTCTGATATTGGGTGGGGGAGCCAAATTCGCTCTTACGTACTCGATGATTCACGTATTAAAGACTTGCGTACTGGCGTTGAAAATCGCAACACACAAGCCGTTCTTGACGGTGATTTAGACAAATTTATCGAAGCAAGCCTGAAGTCAGGCCTGTAAGCGAACAACATAAGTGAACAGGTTATGAGCGACCAACAATTAGATGAAAACAAATTGATTGCTGAGCGTCGCGCTAAGTTAAGTGCGATCCGTGAGCAATGCCGTGCCAACGGCTTCCCAAACGATTTCCGTCGTGAAAACTACGCCGAAGAATTGCAAAAGGCGTTTGGTGAGTTAGACAAAGAAACCTTGGCAGAGCAAGATAACAAAGTCAGCATCGCCGGGCGTATTATGGCTAAGCGCGGTCCTTTCATGCTGCTTCAAGACATGACTGGCCGAATCCAAGCCTATGCAGACAAAGACACGCAAAAAGTCTTGAAAGCCAAGTACGGCCAATTGGATATTGGTGACATCATTGGTGTGGCTGGTGCATTGCACAAGTCTGGCAAAGGCGATTTGTACGTGAACATGGAGCAGTACCAACTGCTGACTAAATCACTGCGCCCGTTACCTGAAAAGTTCCACGGCCTAACAGACCAAGAGACAAAGTATCGTCAGCGTTACGTTGACTTGATCACGAGTGAAAAAACCCGTGAAACTTTCAAAATCCGCAGCCAAATCGTTAACGGTATTCGCAACTACCTTACAGAGCGCGACTACATCGAAGTAGAAACGCCAATGCTACAGGTGATCCCAGGTGGTGCTTCGGCCAAGCCATTCGTTACACATCACAATTCACTCGACATTGAGATGTTCTTGCGTATTGCGCCTGAGCTTTATTTGAAGCGTTTGGTTGTGGGCGGTTTTGAACGTGTTTTCGAAATTAACCGTAACTTCCGTAACGAAGGTTTGTCTACACGCCATAACCCTGAATTCACCATGCTTGAATTCTACCAGGCATACGCTGACTACAACGACTTGATGGACCTTACCGAAGATATGCTTCGCACCTTGGCGACCAACATCTTGGGCGACACCAAGTTAGTTAACACAGTACGTGATACTGAAGGTAATGTGGTTGAAGAGAAGCATTATGACTTCGGCAAATCATTCGACCGTTTAAGTATGGGTGAAGCGATCCTGAAGTACTGGCCTGAAGCTAACGAAGCAGCGATTCGCGACCCTGAAGCGCACCTTGATGAACTAAAAGCTATGGCTAAACAGTTACACATCAAAGAGCCTGAAGTCGACGGTATCTGGGGAGCGGGTAAGTATCTGTGCGAAATCTTTGAAGCAACTGCGGAAGAGAAACTCGAACAGCCTACATTTATCACTGAATATCCGTGGGAAGTATCGCCGTTGGCACGTCGTAACGACGACAACCCTTTCATTACTGACCGTTTTGAATTCTTTGTTGGTGGCCGTGAATTGGCGAACGGCTTCAGCGAGCTTAACGACGCTGAAGACCAAGCTGCACGTTTCCGCAAACAGGTTGAAGAGAAAGACGCAGGCGATGATGAAGCCATGCACTTCGACGAAGATTATATTCACGCGTTGGAATACGGTTTGCCGCCAACAGCAGGTCAGGGGATTGGTATTGACCGTTTGACTATGTTGTTTACAGACAGTCCAACGATTAAAGACGTGATTTTGTTCCCGCACATGAAACCGCTTGAAAAAGCAGAAAGTGCGAGCGAAGAATAAAAGTCATTAAGCGGTGTAGGTTTTCTCGCACTGCTTAATTTGATGATACAAAAGGGTATTGGTGGGCACATCAATACCCTTTTCTTTTGCCCGCTCAATAATATAACCCGTTATGCCATCAATTTCGGTAGTGCGTTTATTAGCAACATCTCGGTTCATACTGGAGTAATTGGCGGCTGTGGCTGTTATTACATCATAAACATGGTTCAGCGTACTGGCATCATCAACCGGTATGCCACAGGCTTTGGCGACACTGATTACTTCGTCCACCACACGAGTGATCTGAGCGCGAAACTTAGGCTCTCTGAGTTCGCCATTTTGGCATTGGTGTATTGCTGTTAGCGGGTTAATGGCTGCATTCACAATGAGCTTTTTCCACAACGCCTCGTTTATATTTTCGAGCCAATGTATGGGCTTGAATGCGGCTTCGAGATCGCAATGCAACAATTTTTGACATTCACTATTAACGGTTATGTTGTCAGCGAACCCCAGAGTAATGTCGCCTTTTCCTGTGTGTGTTACAGCTTGTTGAGTTTTTAAAGCGCCATGGGTCGTGGTTGTCGCTATGACAGGCTGAGTAGGGCAGAGCTTTCGCACTTGCTCTATTCCGCCCATGCCGTTGTGTAACAGCATGATTGGAGTATCGGCTGCCAGGTAGGGCTGCCAATCCGCAATCGCGTTAGCTACTTGATACACCTTTACCGGCAATACCAAAATATCATGGCAACTTAATGTGTGGGGTGAGCTATGAGCAGGCGCGAGCGTAGTTTGAGTGTTATCAGTGAAGGTCACAGTAATTGGCGACGACGCAGACCGCGTATAAGTACTTACCGGAATGCCATTTTGTTGTAGTTTTGCGGCAAACAAACTGCCTATGGCGCCATTACCCACGATGTGCCAGTGCAAAGCCATGCCCTAATCCTGTTGTAATTTTGTCGTCGGGTGGGTGTAAGAGGGCCACGCCCGCTGTGATACTTCACCCTGCTCGGCGAGCCATGTTTGCCATGCTTCAGTTTGAAATACTTCGCCCTCTCGCGGAGGGCATGACACTTGAATTTGCTCGTTTTGGTACGTAAAGCACAATTGAAATGCATGCAAATAGGTGCGATCGCTTGGCGTGCCGCCGTAGTGTTCGTCACCTAAAATCGGGCTGCCTACGCTTTTTAATGCTACCCGAATTTGATGAGTCTTCCCCGTGAGTGGTTTAACAACACATACGCGCAGGGGCGGAGTTAAGGCTTCGCTAAAAAACTGGGTTACGGCGGGGTTTTCTTTTGTTTTGAGTAAGGCGTGCTGGCCACGTCGACGGTTGATCATATCGCCAGCTATCGTGCCCTGTTTCTTTTTGGGTTTTTTGTCGGTGACAGCAAGGTAATATTTTTGAATGCGATGTTGCGCAAACAGCGCTGATAAGTCGGCCGCTGCTTGAGCGTGCTTGGCTAAGATTAAGCACCCTGAAGTAACGGTATCTAAACGATGAACCAGATAGAGTTTGTCGATATTAAAGTGTTGTTGCGCGAGTGTCACCACACCGCGTTCACTGTCGTGCATAGGCACGCCTACCGGCTTATCAATGACAATAAAATCCCGATGGGCAAAAATGCCACATATATTGTTGGTCACAACTGATTACTCAACCGTTAGCTAAGAGGCGCGAGCAGGTTCAACGCTTCTTCATAATCTAGCTCGTCTATGGCGAGTCGAATGTCTTGTTTGGTATTTTCATCACTTATACAGGCGTCGAGCCAGCTATCAAGCTGTTCAGGGGGAATAAACTCATGGTTCGACAGCGCTTGTGTAAGGGCGACGAGCGACGCATTATCAGCATCTGGCGGGGTTGATGTGGCAGTGGTATGCGAGCCTGTTTGCTCGTTTTGACCAGAGCGCGCAATTTCAACTGCTTCAAAAGACGCCTGCAATACATCAACAAACTGGTCGAAGTCAGGTGGGGTACTTTGGGTTTCACGCAGGTGTTGCTCAATCACTTTGCTTTGTTGATGTAGGGCAACAAAACCCAAATTACCCGCTACGCCTTTTAGTGTGTGCACAAGTACAGTGGCATCTTGCCACGCGCCTTCATTAAATTGTGCATTCAAGCGTTCGGGCGCACTTTGATATTCAAGAATAAACTTATCCAGTAACTTAAATAAAAGCTCTCGGTTACCACTTAATTGGTTGAGACCAAAATTTAAGTCAAACAAGATTTCTGTGCTCACAATTTCATTCCGTGTGGTTGACGCTTTGTAAGCTAAGTGTATTCCAATATGTAATAAATTGATACAAAGCTGCGTCGGATTATGCGGTAAAGCCTTGCTATTTCTGATAGTCTTCGGCAGTTTACAATTAGAGAATAACCAGTGAAGGAATCAATATGAGGTTCACCATAGCAGCGCTAGTCACCTCCGCGGTGATGTTGTCAGGCTGTCAGCAGATGTCTCAGCAGGAAGTTAAAGAGACCCAATCCGCCTCTGCTCACTCTGTATCAATCCCCTATGAAAAGTACACATTAGACAATGGTCTCACTGTCATTTTGCATGAAGACCATTCAGACCCAATTGTCCATGTTGATGTGACTTATCACGTAGGCTCGGCGCGAGAAGAGTTAGGCAAATCCGGCTTTGCTCACTTTTTTGAACACATGATGTTCCAAGGTTCGCAGCACGTAGAAGATGAAGAACATTTTAAAATCGTGACGGAAGCGGGTGGTAATATGAATGGTACCACCAATACCGATCGCACGAATTACTTCCAGACCGTACCTGCAAACCAACTCGAAAAGATTTTATGGCTTGAGTCTGACCGCATGGGCTTCTTGCTACCAGCGGTTACAGAAGAGAAGTTTGAAGTACAGCGTGAAACGGTGAAAAACGAGCGTGGTCAACGCGTCGATAATCAACCTTACGGGTTACGTCACGAGCGCACGGGCGAAGCCTTGTACCCAGTAGGCCACCCTTATTCGTGGACGACAATTGGTTACGTTGAAGATTTAGACCGCGTTAACGTGAACGATCTCAAAGCCTTTTTTAAACGTTGGTATGGCCCAAACAACGCAACACTGACCATTGGTGGTGACATCGATGTGAAACAAACAAAAGCGTGGGTTGAAAAGTATTTCGGCGAAATCCCTCGTGGCCCTGAAGTGGCTGAACCTGAACCACAGATGGTGACGCTGGAAGAAGACCGCTATATTACGCTAGAAGACAATGTGCATCTTCCTTTGTTGCAAATCACATTCCCTACCGTGTATGCCCGTCATCCTGATGAAGCGCCTCTTGATGTGTTGTCAGATATTTTAGGTGGCGGTAAAACGTCACTGTTATATAAAAATATGGTGAAAGGCGGTGATGCCGTGCAGGCTGGGGTGTCTCATCCTTGTCGTGAGTTGGCGTGCCAATTTCAACTTATTGCGTTAGCAAACCCTGCCAAAGTGACTGATTTGGCAACATTAAAAGCCAGTATGGATGCGTCGTTAAAAGAGTTTGAAACACGTGGCGTAACCGAAGACGACTTAGCACGCACTAAAGCCAGCATTGAATCGTCAACGGTATTTGGTTTGCAAAGTGTGTCGGGCAAGGTGTCTACCTTGGCTCACAACCAAGTGTTTGAAGGCGAGCCAGATATCGTCGCCGAAAACATTGCGCGTTATAACGCTGTCACTCCTGAAGATGTGATGCGCGTGTACAACAAGTACATTAAAAATGGTCATGGTGTAGTGTTGAGTATTGTGCCTAAAGGGCAATCAGCAATTGCTGCTGCTCCACAAAACTTTACCTTACCGGCACGTAATATCGAGATCGAAACTGTAGACGGCGATGTGAAAACGCCTGCGCTGGACAGTGAATTTGACCGCAGTATTCATCCGAAAGCGGGCCCTGCCCCAGTGGTACTTGTACCAGAGTTTTGGAAGTCTGAAGTCAAGCCGGGTATCCCGATGATCGGTGTAACTTCACACGAAACGCCAACAGTGAGCTTGTCACTGAGCATGGAAGGCGGCCCGTTGCTTGAGTCAAAAGAAAAAGCAGGCACGGCAGTGATGATGGCTGCTTTACTCAACGAGACGACTCAACATTATTCAAATGAAGAAATGGCCAATGAAATGGCTAAACTGGGTAGCTCGATTCGCATCAGTGCGGGTGGGCGCTATACGCGCGTATCTTTGTCTTCATTGAGCAAGAACTTCCCTGCAACACTGAAGTTACTTGAAGAGAAGATGTTCAATCCTGCATTTCTTCAAGCTGATTTTGACCGCTTAAAAGCTCGCATGCTACAGAGCATTCAGCAAAGTAGTAAGAACCCATCAGCCCTTGCTGGGCGTGCAGAAAGCGTTGTTTTGTATGGTGACGAGCAGCGTTTGAGTTTGCCAGACAGCGGAACCATTGAAACATTAACGACGCTAACATTAGACGATGTAAAAGCTTTCTATGCAAGTTACTTTAACCCAAGCAAAGCGCAAATCGTTATGGTGGGTGACCTTACCCAAGCTGAAACTGAGTCGTCTTTATCATTTTTGGCTGATTGGGCGGGTGAAGATTACGCTATTCCAGATTATGCACCTTTCCCTGAACATAAATCGCAACACATTTACTTGATTGACAAGCCAGACGCGCCGCAGTCGGTGGTGACAATTGTTAAACACAGTTTGCCTTATGATGCGACAGGGAAGCAATTCCGCGCTCGTTTGATGAACTTCCCCTTGGGCGGAGCATTCAATAGCCGTATTAACCTAAATCTTCGTGAAGACAAGGGCTATACCTATGGCGCACGTTCAGGCTTTAACGGCGGTAAAACCTTGGGATCTTTTGACGCAGGTGCCGATGTTACCGCAAGTAGTACTGGCGCATCGATTACTGAGTTCCTGAAAGAGATTAACCAATACCGCGATAATGGCGTGACCGAGAGCGAGCTAAGCTTTATGCGTAGCGCTTATACCTTGAGTGAAGCGCTTAAATACGAAACGCCAAGCAGCAAAGGGCGTTTCTTGTCGCGCTTATTGCAATATAACTTACCCGCCGATTATCGAGATGAGCAAATGGAGATTATCAAAACCATTTCTCAAGAAGAAATCAATGGGTTGGCAAAAGAGATGCTGAATCTTGACGACGCACAAATTATTGTTGTTGGAGACAAAGCGAGCTTGATGCCACAGTTGAGCGAACTGGATATTCCGATTATTGACATGTCAGTGTCGTTTTAGACTGGTACACTCTCGATAGTTTTGTGCGGGAGCCTCAGGGTAACCCGCACTTGAATTCACAGACAATATCCCTCATCTTGAGGGATATTGCTTTTTATGGATACATGCTTTGACTGCGACCACTCATCAATTTACCGACGCGCTGAAGGCCCTTGCTTCTGATGCGTTTCAATCAGCATTGCCAGAAATAAAACGCGGCGTTGAGCGCGAAACGTTGCGTATCAACCCTAATGGAAGCTTAGCCCAATCGCCTCACCCTCAGGCATTAGGGGCGGCATTAACGCACGACTCTATTACAACGGACTTTTCTGAATCGCTATTGGAATTCATTACGCCGCCAGAGTCTGATGCCAATACTACGATTGGGCAGTTGTGGGATATTCACAAATATGTCACCGGTAATCTCGGTGATGAGAGCCTTTGGCCGATGAGTATGCCTTGCTTTATCGATGATGAAAGTCATATTCCCATTGCGTACTTTGGTGAGTCGAACATTGGGAAAATGAAGCGCGTTTACCGAATAGGTTTGAAAAACCGTTACGGAAGTATGATGCAGGCCATTGCGGGTGTGCATTTTAACTTTTCGTTACCCGATACGTTTTGGCGCGCATGGGCTGAATTTCAAGGTCAAGAATACAGTCAGGATTTTGTTTCTTCACAGTACTTTGCACTGATCCGCAACTACCGCAGAATGTGCTGGCTTATTCCTTATTTGTATGGCGCATCTCCTGCTTTGTGTAGTTCTTTCTTAAAAGGAAAAGAACACGCCTTGCCGTTTGAACATTTGGGCAAGGGCACACTTTACATGCCATATGCCACGTCATTGCGAATGAGTGATTTGGGTTATACCAATAGCGAACAATCGGCACTGAAGATTTGTTACAACCAACTCGACACCTATATAGGTTTGTTGCGCGGCGCCATGTATACCCCTTCTCCGCGGTTTGAAAAGTTCGCCGCCGGCGAAGAAGGGCACTATCAGCAACTTAGTCGCAACGTACTCCAAATTGAAAATGAGCTTTACTCTCCGATTCGTCCCAAACAGCCTGCGGCATCGATGGAAAAACCTACCGACGCTTTGGCGCGTCGTGGCGTGAGTTATATTGAAGTACGCGCGTTGGATGTGAATCCTTTTTCTCCGGTTGGGATTGAGCGCGATCAAATCGATTTTCTCGATGTGTTTTTAGTGAGTTGTTTACTTAAGCCCAGTGCCGAAATGGATGAAGTGCAATTTAAAGCATCAGATGAAAACTTGAAGCGTATTGTACTTGAGGGCAGAAAGCCCGGTTTAACGCTGGTTCGCGATGGCGCTGAGGTAACAATGTCGGCATGGGCAGAAAGTTTGTTTGCTGACTTTTCTCAAGCGGCAGCATTATTAGACCGCGCAAACAACAATACGCGATATAGTGATGCCGTTGCCCGCGAATGGAAAAAGGTGCAAGACCCATCACTGACATTATCTGGGCAGTGGCTAGCTAAATTGCTCGAAGAGGGTGATAACGGCTATGTGGGTCGTGATATTGCAAAGCACTATAAATCAGCGTTTGATGGTTATGACTATCAATTTCAAGACGAAGCAGGGTTTAAGCAAGCGGCGGTTGATTCGTTAGCAGCCCAACGAACAATAGAAACGTCAGATAGTGTGCATTTTGACGACTTTATACGAGACTATTTTGCGGCGCCTCCAGCCAAAAAAAATGCCTGACGAAAACTCGTCAGGCACAAGATTCGTTCCAGGGAAACACACTATGCTAGAACTATAGAGTTGGACATCCTATGAGCAGAAAGTTCAAAAAAATATGCATGTTTTTCTCCGGTGTAGTTGTGACTACGCCGCTACTCCTAGCGGGGTGTGCAACCACTCCTCCAAAAGACATCAGCAATCTTTGTGAAATTTTTTACGAAAAAGACGATTGGTATGATGCTGCAGCTGATGCGAGGGACAAATGGGGCGTTCCTATTCACGTGCCAATGGCGATGATGTATCAAGAAAGCTCGTTTCGCCACGATGCCTTACCGCCGAGAGATTATGTGTTCTTCGGTTTAATTCCATGGGGTCGGGTAAGCTCTGCCTATGGTTATTCTCAAGCCAAAACACCTACGTGGAGCGATTATATTCGCGAAACAGGAAACAGTGGTGCTGATCGCGATGATTTTGAAGATGCTATCGATTTTATGGGATGGTTTATCAGCAAAACGCATAAAGTGAACGGCGTGTCGAAATGGGATGCCTATGCGCAGTATTTAAATTACCACGAAGGCTGGGGTGGATATCGCCGTGGTTCCTACAATGCCAAACCGTGGCTGAAAAAAGTGTCAAGCACGGTGAAATCGCGTTCGCTCCGCTATGCATCGCAACTTAAAACATGTGAAGAAGACTTACAGAAAAGTTGGTTTTGGAAACTGTTTAGTTAAGTGGTAGAGAACTGGGTGGGAAAAGAAGACAGGTGCAACCCCTTGCACCTGTCTAAAGATACGACGCTAGGCCAAGACCGTAAATATCTAACGTCGAACAGGCAGGATTAATACTATTGTAAATGAGAATTGTTTTCAATACTATTTTCGCCATTTTATGCGTTTTTTTTGTTCTCTATTTTTCTTTTGCGTTGAAATACGCAGTCTTTGTTTTAAATTTTGATCTAGGTCATGTTCTTGAAGTCAGGCTCTGCAAGGGTTTGATTTAGATCAGGGTTATTTTTCTCCATTCATTGCAAACTCTTCATATCGAAACAAAACATCAAACTTTTTTGTTTAATCCAACCAAAAACGGTTTTAGGTGTGGTGTTTTTTAACGTAATACGCTCAAAGGTTGACTGGGCAATGCACACTGTTCGAGGTGACGTATGTTTATGACAATGATTAAAGATCCTGTGGTCTGGGGGTCTTTGTTAGGTATTTTCATCATTGTAGTGATGATGGCGTATTACACTTATTTATTCGTGAGCAATAGCGCTGATCACGATAAATAATTGCTACCGATGTTTGTTGTTTGAGGAGACGAACGAGCAGGTTCGTCGCACGTCCTCACTGCCAGTTTTGGCGTAGCTACCTGAACCGAGAGGGGTAATTTGAGCCGTTATCCTTTTAGAGTGCGGTCAGGTAGCTTTTTTTTGCTTGAGTTTTATATCAGTCGTATTGACTGTGAGGATGATTCACATCGAGTAGTACCAACAATGCGCCGTGACCACCATATTCTAATGGTGCTTGGTGAAATGCTCTCACAAATGGGTGTTGTACCAAGTAATGAGGTAGCGCATTTTTCAGCACACCTTCACCAATTCCATGCACAATACAAATACAGTCAATGAGCTCTCTTCGCGCCGTGTCGACGAGCGCTGACAACTCTTGTTTTACCTGCTCCCGCGTTAAACCGTGTAAATCGAGCACGTATTCAGGGTAATAGTCGCCACGACGAAGTCGTTTTAATTCAAAGGTGGGGACGTCTTCACGACAATGTTTCAGCGGGCCATGTTGATTAAAATGCGCTTGGTAAATATCAGAAAAAGCGAAGCTAGCCTCACGCTGCTTGTGGTGTTTTAGTTGTACTTGATTTTTGCCGGGGCGGGGCTTTTTTCTCGGTGGAACATAGGTATCTTGGGTTAATGGTTTTACGCCAGACATTAGCGATGCGAAAGATGGCTCTTCTTGTTCTGTTGAATCTTCGGGGTTTTGCAGGTTCTTGCGAGGCCGCAGCGCCGTGCGATCCATCTTTTTTAAAGCATCTTTAAAAGGAGAGCGTTTCATGTTCAGTGGTCTTTATTGCGCATCGTTAAGGTTGATATAGGGCGATTCTCAACTGGTTGACGGATAAATAACCAGTTCTAATAGAACAGATAAAGTAAATATAACTAATAGCGTAATTTACTGGCCGCTACCTGTTTGGGTTTACGCCAACATTCGGTATGATACCAGCTTTGTCGCAACACATGCACCGCGAGTCTTATGACTGATAAAATTTACCTCGATGAAGCCATTGAAGATCTCCACACTATGTTGGATTTTGTGCGTTGGGCTGTCAGCCGCTTTAACGACGCTGAGCTTTTCTTTGGTCATGGTACAGACAACGCTTGGGACGAAGCTGTGAGCTTGGTTCTGCAAGCTTTGCACCTCCCACATACGATCACACAGCATACTGGCGATGGTCTTTTCGCGTCACGATTAACGCGCAGTGAACGCTCGAAAGTGGCGGAATTGGTGTTAAAGCGTGTGCAAACTCGTTTGCCATTACCCTATATCACCCATGAATCATGGTTCTGTGATTTGCCGTTTTATGTCGATGAGCGAGTGCTGATCCCACGTTCACCTTTTGCTGAACTGATACAAAACCGCTTTGAACAGTGGGTACAACACGAGCCTCGTCGTATTTTGGATATGTGTACGGGAGGCGGCTGTATCGCGATTGCGCTTGCCTACGCTTTTGACGAAGCAGAAGTTGACGCGGTTGATATTAGCACCGATGCCCTTGCTGTTGCCGACGTGAATATTCAAGAACACGGGGTGATTGACCGCGTGTTTCCTATCCAATCCGATTTATTTACTGCGTTGGAAGGCCAACAGTACGATTTTATCGTATCAAACCCGCCCTACGTTGATGCGGAAGACATGGGTGACTTACCCGATGAATTCCATCACGAGCCTGAGCTGGCATTAGCGGCGGGCGAAGACGGTTTAGATATAGTTGAGACTATCTTGCAGGCAGCACCCAAACACTTGGTTGCGGGCGGCTGGTTGTTTGTTGAAGTGGGGAACAGTGAAGTGCACATGGCAGCACGTTTCCCCGGATTACAAGTTGAGTGGTTGTCGTTCGAGAACGGTGGCCAAGGTATTTTCGCTGTGGTTCGTGAAGAGTTAGAGCGTTATTGGCAAGAGAAGGAATAGACACGCATTATGGCAGGTAATACCTTTGGTAAGTTGTTTTCTGTTACCACGTTTGGAGAAAGTCACGGTATCGCGTTAGGTGGTATTGTGGACGGTTGTCCTCCGGGGCTTGAAATTAGCGCAGAAGATTTACAGATTGATCTCGACCGCCGCAAACCGGGCACATCTCGTTATACGACGGCGCGACGCGAAGATGATTGTGTGGAAATTCTCTCTGGTGTGTTCGAGGGCAAGACTACAGGAACCAGTATTGGGTTGTTGATAAAAAACAAAGATCAACGCAGCCAAGACTATTCCAACATCGCAAATCGCTTTCGCCCTGGTCATGCAGACTACACCTATCAACAAAAGTACGGAACTCGAGACTACCGTGGTGGCGGCCGTTCATCGGCACGAGAAACGGCTATTCGCGTTGCGGCGGGGGGTATTGCCAAGAAATACCTTAAGCAAGTACACGGTATTGAAATTCACGGCTATTTGTCTCAGCTTGGTCCAGTTGCGATGGATACGGTTGACTATAATGTGATTAATACCAACCCGTTCTTTTGCCCTGATGAGAGCAAGTTAGACGCACTGGATGCGTACATGCGTGATTTGAAAAAATCAGGCGATTCTGTGGGGGCTAAAGTGTCAGTGGTTGCTACCCAAGTACCTGTTGGTTTGGGTGAGCCAGTCTTTGATCGTTTAGATGCCGATATTGCTCATGCCATGATGGGGATTAACGCCGTGAAAGGTGTGGAAATTGGTGACGGCTTTGACGTAGTCACCCAACTGGGCAGTGAACATCGAGATTCTCTGACGCCAGAAGGGTTTACCTCAAACCATGCTGGTGGCGTATTGGGCGGTATTTCAACCGGGCAAGATGTGGTTGTACACATGGCGCTAAAACCCACATCGAGTATTTCTGTACCAGGCAGTACTATTGATATTGACGGTAACCCTATTGATATCGTTACCAAAGGGCGTCACGACCCATGTGTGGGTATTCGAGCTGTGCCTATTGCAGAAGCAATGATGGCACTCGTTCTGATGGACCATTGCCTACGCCATCGGGCGCAAAATGCAGATGTGAGTTCTCAAACACCGATTATTCCGGGGTCTGCTCAATAAAATCAAGGGACGGTATGTTCAATTGTTACACGCAAGGCCCGTTATGTTAGACGGGTCTTCTTTTTCTCGCCGCAATATTTTTATTTTGTGTGCTACTTATTTTCTCTATTTCGGCCAATTAGGGGTACTCACCCCGTACTTAGGGATTTTCCTCGACGGACGAGGATTCAGCTCGGTAGATATTGGTAAGCTGCTCGCAATTATCACTCTTGCCCGCATTGTAGGGCCGACACTTTGGGCTAATTTATCCGATAAGTCGGGTGATGGCGTAGGAGTACTACGACTAGGTTGTGGGTTAACGGTACTGAGTTTTGTCGCGGTGTTTTGGGTTGACGGCTTCTGGTTACTCACCTTAGTGTTTGGATTAATGATGATGTTTTGGACGGCGGTTTTGCCGCAGTTAGAAGTCATCACGATGCAATGCGTGGCCAACCGCAAAGGCGGGTATGGCAATGTGCGCTTGTGGGGCAGTATTGGTTTTATTGTCTTAACCGTTGGGTTAGGTAAAGCATTGGATGTCTTTTCTTCTGAGGCTCCAGTGTATGCGTCAATGATGGTATTGTCGTTGTTGTTCGTCAGCTCGCTGTTTATCAAGCAGCCTGCGCGAGCTGAAGACGTTGAAAGCCATCAGACACCTATTTTGCCATTGTTATTTCGCAAGCCCTTTGTGATCTTTATTTTCTCTGCCTCTATGTTGCAAATGAGCTTTGGCGCATACTACGGTTTCTTTGCTCTTTATTTGCGTGATCTCGGCTATTCAGGCCAAGAAACCGGATTATTTATTGCGTTGGGCGTATTGGCTGAGGTCGGCATCTTTCTGATTGCGCGGCGTTTTATCAGCCGCTTTGGTGTAAAAACACTATTGTTCACTTGTTTATTGCTCACTAGCTTGCGCTGGTACATGCTAGCTGATTATGCCCATGTGGCGCTGTGGGTGTTTGTCAGTCAATTGGTTCATGCACTGAGTTTTGGTCTTAATCATTCGGCTTCAGTCCATTTTATCTATCAGTACTTTCCAGCCCATTGCCAGAGTCGTGGACAGGCAATTTATATTAGTGTGGCGTTTGGAATTGGTGGTGCCATCGGGAATTACATAGCGGGTTTATACTGGCAACAAGGTGAAGGGGCATTCGAAACCTTCTTTTTGGCGGCGGTATTTGCAATGATTGGTACCTTAAGCTTACTATTTGTTAAAGGTAAAGCGATGGAACACAGTGCCTCGCATACAACAACAGCGTAGCGTTTCAGATGTAGTCAGGTGAAAAGATGTCGAATAAGCCAAGATATGAATTGCGAAAAGACAACCAAGTGTTAGTGGTGTATGTGTACGGCGCTTGGAATGAAGGGATCGCAAAACGTTTTATTCGCGCATTTAAAGCACTCGCCAAAACAGTGTGGAACAAACCTTGGGCGCACATTGTTTATTTAGAGGAGTGGGCGTTATCTACGCCTGCCGTTGAGGCTATGGTGAAGGAAATGCTGGAGTGGTGTGTAGACAACGGCATGTCTCATACCGTGAGAGTTTACGCCCCAGACCCTCTAAAAGACTTTCAAATCAACAAGATGTTTGAAGAAGGCTACAAAAACCACATTGTTGCGCATTTCGAAAATGTCGATGACGCATTCGAATATCTTGCGCAACAAGGGCTGCCAGTTTCGGAGTCAAAAATAGTGGCCTAATTACGCCAAGTAACAAGGCCTGTTGTGAGTTAATGTTGCAATACTTATTCTTTACAACCTCATGTGGTTAGGCTGCATTTGGTGACCGCCTGCAGCAAGCGATGGTTTTCACGACACCGGGGCTGACTTCTTCTTCCAAACTGACATCAAACTTCCATAAGCGATGCAGGTGACGCATCACCTCGTCTTTTGAATCGGCGAGTGGTACACCATTTTGTGGTATGTACCTAAGAGTGAGTGAGCGATCACCGCGCACATCTACATTGTAAACTTGAATGTTAGGTTCGAGGTTACTCAAATTGTACTGTGCCGACAGGCGCTCTCTAATTAACGCATAGCCTTCTTCATCGTGAATTGCCGATACACTAATAAAAGGGTTAGCCGTGTCGTCTTCAATCGCAAAAAGTTTAAAGTCGCGCATTAGCTTGGGTGACAAAAACTGGCTAATAAAACTCTCGTCTTTAAAATTCTCCATGGCGAAATGCACGGTGTCTAACCAGTTTTTCCCAGCAATTTCAGGTAGCCAATATTTGTCTTCTTCTGTGGGGTTTTCACACACCCGTTTAATGTCCATGAACATATTAAACCCAAGGGCGTAGGGGTTAATACCTGAATAGTAGGGGCTGTTGTATTCCGGCTGCATCACCACGCTACTGTGGCTATGTAAAAATTCGAGCATAAAGCGGTCGCTGACAAGCCCTTCGTCATAAAGGTGATTGAGAATATGGTAATGCCAAAAGCAGGCCCATCCTTCGTTCATTACTTGGGTTTGTTTTTGGGGGTAAAAATACTGCGAGACCTTTCTTACAATACGCACTAACTCTCGTTGCCAAGGCTCTAAAAGTGGTGCGTTTTTCTCAATAAAGTAGAGTAAGTTCTCTTGAGGATCTTTGGGAAAACGCAGTTTTTGCGGTTTGTGTTCAGCGTGGTGTTCAGGGAGCGTGCGCCACAGATCATTAACCTGCGACTGCAAATATTTCTCCCGCTGTTTCTGCCGTAATTGCTCCTCGTGAATAGAGATTTTTTGAGGACGTTTGTAGCGGTCTACGCCATAGTTCATGAGGGCGTGGCACGAATCGAGAGTGTTTTCTACCGCTTCTACGCCGTACTTTTCTTCGCATTGATGGATGTATTTTTTCGCAAATACCAAATAATCGATAATGGAACTCGCATCAGTCCATGTTTTAAATAAGTAGTTACCTTTAAAAAAAGAGTTATGCCCGTAACAGGCATGAGCCATCACCAGCGCTTGCATAGTCACGGTATTTTCTTCCATTAAATAGGCAATACACGGGTCGGAATTAATGACGATTTCGTAGGCCAGCCCCATATGACCGCGACGATATTGTTGTTCGGTTTGAATAAATTTTTTACCAAATGACCAATGAGTATAGTTAATGGGCATGCCAATACTGGCGTATGCGTCCATCATTTGCTCTGCCGTAATCACTTCAATTTGGTTCGGATAAATATCGAGTTTATAGAGTTTGGCGACGCGGTCGATTTCGGCCTCGTACTGTTCAAGCAATTCAAATGTCCAATCTGGGCCGTCGCTCAAACACGTTTTGTTGGTTTTGCTCTTTGTTGGCATTATTGCCCTCCCGTTTCCGAATTGACGGAAGATTGTTGGAATAACTCCCTAAACACGGGGTATATATCGTTCACCGATTGAATGTGTTTACACACAAAGTTATCGGTAGCGGCTTCGACATGTTGGTATTCGCGCCATAAGCTCTGATGTTGACGTTCGGTAATTTCGATATAAGCGAAATAGCGGGTTGCCGGTAACAAGTTATTCACTAATAACTCCCTGCAATAGGGGGAATCATCGGCCCAGTTATCGCCATCGGAGGCTTGTGCTGCGTAGATGTTCCAGTCACTTTCCTGATAACGTTCTTTGACGATCTGATCCATCAGTTTGAGCGCGCTGGACACAATTGTGCCGCCGGTTTCTTGGGAGTAAAAGAACTCCTGTTCATCGACTTCTTTTGCTTGGGTGTGATGCCGGATATACACCACTTCTACATTCTCGTAGGTTCGGGTAAGAAACAGGTACAACAAAATATAAAAGCGCTTTGCCATATCTTTGGTTGCCTGATCCATCGAGCCAGACACATCCATCAAGCAAAACATCACGGCTTTGCTGGTGGGGATAGGGCGCTTGTCGTAATTCTTAAATCGAAGATCGAAGGTATCGATAAAAGGTACGGCTGAAATTTTTTGTTTCAGTGCTTCAATTTGTTTTTCTAATTCAATGATCGCGAGGGTGTTGTCGTGCTTATCTTGCTTTAAGGCCTCGAGCTTCTCCTCCAATTCTCTGAGTTCTCGTTTGCTCGTTGCAGTAAGCGCAATGCGACGCGCAACAGAGCCTTTGAGTGACCGTACAATATCCAGATTGCTGGGTACGCCATCGGTTTGGTAACCAGCGCGATACGTTTCGTACTGCACCACTTTATCGAATTGATTGCGCTGTAAATTAGGCAAGGCTAAATCGTCAAACAGTAGGTCTAAATATTCGTCTTTTGATATAGAGAATACAAACTCGTCTTGGCCCTCACCGCTGTTTCCTGCTTCACCTTCTCCAGAACCTTGTCCGCTGCCTTGAGGAGGGCGGTCAATGCGATCGCCGGCTGTGAATTGGTCATTCCCAGGGTGAACAACGGTACGTTTACCGCCTTTACCGGTATGAAATACAGGCTCGGAAATATCACGTGTAGGAATACTGACCTGTTCGCCCGTATCCAAATCGGTGACTGAACGTTTGCCGACGGCATCTGACACTGCTCGTTTGATTTGCTGCTTATAGCGCTTCAAAAAGCGTTGTCGGTTTAGGGTACTTTTACCCTTGCTGTTGAGACGTCTATCTATAAAATGCGCCATAATGACTACCCGTAAGGCTGCCTCCTTAAGATGCTTTTCTTACGCGCAAATACCATTCGCACAGTAAGCGCACTTGTTTCTGTGTATAGCCTTTCTCCGTCATGCGATTGACAAAGTCATCGTGTTTTTTCTTGTCTTCCGTATTGCCTTTGGTGTTAAAGGAAATAACGGGTAATAAGTCTTCTGTATTTGAGAACATTTTCTTCTCAATGACGGTGCGCAGCTTTTCGTAACTCGTCCATGCTGGGTTTTTGCCGCCATTGTTGGCACGTGCGCGCAGCACAAAGTTGACGATTTCGTTGCGGAAGTCTTTGGGGTTACTAATGCCCGCTGGCTTTTCAGTTTTCTCAAGTTCAGCATTAAGCGATTCTCGATCGAACAATTGGCCAGTTTCCGGATCTCGGTATTCTTGGTCTTGAATCCAAAAATCGGCATAAGTCACGTAGCGGTCGAATAGGTTTTGGCCGTATTCGGAGTACGACTCCAAATACGCGGTTTGAATTTCCTTGCCAATAAATTCAACATAACGGGGAATTAAGTAACCCTTGAGAAATTCTTTGTAGCGATCAGCCGTGTCTTGTGGGAATTGCTCTCGCTCAATTTGGCGCTCAAGCACATAGAATAAATGCACAGGGTTAGCAGCCACTTCACTGTGGTCGAAGTTAAATACACGAGACAATATTTTGAACGCAAACCGGGTGGATAGCCCGTCCATGCCTTCATCGACTCCCGCGTAATCCACATATTCTTGATAAGACTTCGCTTTAGGGTCGGTATCTTTCAGACTTTCGCCATCATAAACACGCATTTTTGAGTAGATACTGGAGTTTTCTGGGTCTTTCATGCGCGAAAGTACGGTAAATTGCGCTAAGCATTCCAGCGTATCAGGTGCGCAAGGCGCGCCATTGAGTTCACTGTTGTCGAGTAGCTTGCGATAGATCTTAATTTCTTCACTCATGCGCAGACAATAAGGCACTTTGACAATGTAAACCCTATCAAGAAACGCTTCGTTGTTTTTGTTGTTACGGAAAGATTGCCACTCTGACTCATTAGAATGAGCCAAAATTAAGCCGTCAAAAGGCAGGGCCGAAAAGCCTTCTGTCGGGTTGTAGTTACCCTCTTGTGTGGCAGTTAATAGTGGATGCAGCACCTTGATCGGAGCTTTAAACATCTCTACAAACTCCATCAGCCCTTGGTTGGCTTTACACAATGAGCCTGAATAACTGTATGCATCTGGGTCGTTTTGTGCGAATTGTTCTAAACGGCGAATATCCACCTTACCGACAAGGGATGAAATGTCTTGATTGTTTTCATCACCGGGTTCTGTCTTGGCAATCCCCACTTGGTCGAGTATAGAGGGATAAACGCGCACGACTTTGAATTTAGTAATGTCACCATTAAATTCGTGCAGGCGTTTTCTTGCCCACGGCGACATGATGCCGCGTAAGTAGCGTTTAGGAATGCCGTATTCTTTCAGTAAAATGTCACCGTCTTCCGCTGCATCGAAAAGACTAAAAGGGTGGTCGTTAACCGGCGAACCTTTCAGCATATAAATAGGCACTTTCTGCATCAGCTCTTTTAGGCGTTCAGCCAAAGACGATTTACCGCCACCCACGGGGCCAAGTAAATACAAAATTTGTTTTTTCTCTTCCAAGCCTTGAGCGGCGTGACGCAAATAACTCACAATTTGTTCTATGGCTTCTTCCATACCATAAAACTCACTGAATGCGGGATAGCGTGCGATGATGCGATTAGAGAAGATACGGCTCAATCGAGAGTCTTTTGCGGTATCAATCATTTCGGGTTCACCAATGGCCTGTAATAATCGTTCTGCCGAGTTGGCGTAGGTCATTGGATCAGATTTACACAGCGCTAAAAACTCCTGAATACTGAACTCTTCGTGCTTATGTTCTTCGTATCGTTGTTGGTAATGTTCAAAGATGCCCATGAATACCTCTGTCGAAAAAACGGGAGCCCGTAATTTCATACTAGACCTGAAATGAACGAAAAGTAAGCAGGATCAAGGATTTTTCGTCGCAAAAGGCTGTTTAAATATCGAACAGTTTGGCGCGGGGCTGGGTGGTTATTGAGCTTGGCAGGGGCGCTACTTCGTCAGAATTTTTGGTTATATGGCTATTTTCCCTCTTTTTAAGGGCTGTGGAGTCTGATGTTTTCGCCGTTTAAAAACAATAATGCCCCGCATAAGCGAGGCATTAAATTAACGCAATATTGGGCCGATTAAGCTGCGAAGTTTTCTGCAGTGAATTCCCAATTTACCAACGCCCAAAAACCTTCTAGGTAGTTAGGACGTACATTGCGGTAATCGATGTAATAAGCGTGTTCCCACAAATCAACAGTCAGTAGAGGTGTAACACCTTCGTCTGTTAGAGGTGTTGCAGCGTTGCTTGTGTTTACGATGTCTAGGCTACCGTCTGCAGTTTTTACTAACCACGTCCAGCTAGAGCCGAAGTTGTTAACTGCTTTGTCGTTGAACGCCGCTTTAAAATCAGCAAATGAACCCCACTTTGCAACGATAGCGTCTGCAAGGTCACCTGAAGGCTCGCCACCGCCATTTGGGCTTAGGCAATGCCAGTAGAAAGTGTGGTTCCAAATTTGTGCTGCATTATTGAAAACGCCACCTTCAGAAGTCTTAACGATTTCCTCAAGGCTCTTTGATTCCAACTCAGTACCTTCAACCAAACCGTTTAGTTTAGTCACGTAAGTTGCGTGGTGTTTACCGTAGTGATACTCAATTGTTTCTGCCGAAATGTGCGGCTCTAGTGCATTTTTTTCGTAAGGTAACGCTGGTAATTCAAAAGCCATATGAGTCTCCATATTTGTCTTGGTTAATTTGCAAAGGGGTTTGCATTTATTGATATATTGCCTGTCGGGAGTTAACCGAACTTTCCTAGTACGTCCCTATATAGGGATGAATTGTGTTAACTCAATGACAGAAAAAGAAGTTTTCTTGGTCATTGAGCTGAAATTTTGCCGCTGAACGATAAAACCTCGTGGGGTTTAGCGTTATTCGCGTTAACGCGACTTGCGGCAAAAAAACATTTATGTTCACTAGCCTAAGTGATTAAGCGGCGAGAGTCGAGAAAGATCAATCGCACTAATGGCGTCGTTGTGAGAATTGAAGAAATTTTGCGAATGTGAAACCTGTGAGTGAGTAGGCGATGTGATCAAGGCGTGATAGACTGGTGTTTTGAAATGTATTCGGGGATTGATTTTGACAATGAATCCCCCATATCTTTGCCTAATACAGATTTTTGAGCGAGGCCCAAATGGACGCAAACAGCGAACAAAGCACAGTAGATAGAATTAAACAGCAGATTGGAGAGAACCCCATTCTGTTATATATGAAAGGCTCTCCAAAGCTACCTAGCTGTGGCTTCTCAGCACAAGCCGTACAGGCGCTTATGTCATGTGGTGAAGCATTCGCTTACGTCGATATTTTGCAAAACCCTGATATCCGTGCGGAGCTACCTAAGTATGCTAATTGGCCGACATTTCCACAGTTGTGGGTAGAAGGTGAGTTGGTTGGTGGATGCGATATCATCCTTGAAATGTTCCAACAAGGCGAGCTTCAGCCCTTGATCAAAGAGACAGCGGCAAAGCATAAAACGGAAGAGTAAACCTTCTTAAACGAAAAAACCCTGAATGTTATTCAGGGTTTTTTTATATCTGTTTACTATGGTTTAGCGCAAATTAGCCTACGTCTTTAAACAACGACTCATCGATAATAGTGGAATCGATAATTTGCTGAGCCATTTGGATGCATTTACCGCATTGAGCGCCAACAGACAAATGCTGACGCAGTTCACGCATATTGCCTACGCCTTCAGCTTCAACCGCTCGTTTAATTTGTTTGTCTGTTATGCCGTAACACATGCACACGTACATCAGAAGACTCCAAGTAATTCTGCAAATGATAATAATTACTATTCGGTCTTAATGCAAGTTTATTGTTCAATTTTTACTATTTTATTGATCGTAAAACTCGATTAACCCAATCGACGATTTTGGTGTTAACGGCGGGCGAAACAGGGGTTATGACGATGTATTGCCTTCATCGTTTTCAATCAGAGGCCAGCCACCGAGCGACTGATATCGGTTGACGATGTAGCAGAACAGTTCTGCGGTTTTTTGCGCATCGTAAAGTGCTGAATGTGCTTCGTTCTGATCAAAGCTAATTCCTGCCGCTCGACACGCTTTCACCAGTACGGTTTGTCCTAATGCTAACCCTGCAAGGGTGGTGGTATCAAAGGACACAAAAGGATGAAAAGGCGTGCGTTTGATACTGCTGCGCTCAATTGCCGCATTTACAAAGCTCTGATCAAAGGTCGCATTGTGCGCCACAATCACAGAGCGCTGACAGTCTTGGTCCTTTTGGGCTTTGCGAATACCTTTGCATAGCGACTTCATTGCTTCAGACTCTTCAATTGCCCCGCGCAATGCACAATGAGGGTCGATCCCGTTAAATTCGAGAGCGGCTGGTTCTAAGTTAGCCCCTTCAAATGGATTAACGTGGTAATGGAAAGTGTCAGCAGGGTGTAGTACGCCGTTGTCATCCATACTTACTGTAACAGCAGCAATTTCAAGTAGGGCGTCAGTGTGGGCATTGAACCCCGCAGTTTCAACATCGATAATCACTGGGAAATAACCGCGAAAGCGTTGATTAAGCTTATTTGACTGAGCTGACATAACTGCCTTATTAAACATGAATGAGTGTACGCCTGAAAAGGCAGACTAAAAACCGTGATTATCGCAACATTAGACAGTAGTATCTACCTTTGACTAAACTTTTACGCGTAAGTGACGATACTTAAGTCAGGCATGACAAAATTGTTTTTTAAACTGAGTCATTTTAATTATTGTAGGGCGCAGTCCATGTTCAAACCTTTACTACTTTCACTACTGTTGGTAAGTGCGTATTCCCAAGCGGCAATGCGTCAATATACCTCGACTGTTGAAAATTCTGAATGGATGCTGCAACAAGGCTCTCGATTGCAATGTACCTTGACGCACCCTGTGCCAGGGTATGGCAAAGCCAATTTTACCAGTGTGGCTTCTAAGCAGCTCAATATGGAATTTGACCTGCAAATGAAACTATTGCCTAAAAACTTTGGTATGGCGGCCGTGTATTCGGTCCCGCCGCGCTGGATGCCGGGCCGACAACGTCATGAAATAGCTCAAATGACTATCCGCAAACAGTATGATGGCGATTTGCCTGAACAGGCGGCATGGACAATGTTGTCTGAATTAGAAAAAGGATATTGGCCGACGATTTACTATCAAGACTGGTATAACCAAAATGACAAAGTGGCAGTGGCGCTGAATGCCAGCAATTTTGCTCCAGCCTATCAAACGTTTGTCGATTGCGTGTCTAATTTATTGCCGTATAGTTTTGACGATATTGCTTATACCGTATTGAGTTACGAATCGAACTCTGTCGAACTGACAAAGTATTCTGAGAAGCGATTGCAAATGATTGGCGAGTATCTGAAAGAAGATGCAGCGTTAGAGCTGGTGTTATTAGACGGTTACACCGACAGCTACGGCGGGCGCTGGAATAACGAACAGTTGTCGATTCGCCGTGCGAATGAAATTAAAACCTATTTTACCAATCTTGGGGTTGCGTCAGACAGAATAGAAGTGACGGGGCATGGTGAAAAACGCCATATTGCGCCAAACGCGACCAGTCGTGACAGAGCCACGAACCGCCGTGTCGTGGTGAGGTTGTCAAAACCTTAAATTTGCTCATAAAAACAATAAACAAAGGGCCGATATTGTATCGGCCCTTTGTTTTTTAATATTGTTTACTGCTTGTTGAGCAAGGCTTTTACTGGAGGTACTTGGTCAGTAAATACGCCATTCACATGCCACTGGTTTTTCAGAATGCTGAGCACTTGTTCGGCTTGTAAACCTGGTGGTAATGCGTCCATTCGAAACGTGTATGGATGAACGGCTAAGCCCGCTTTTTGTGCCGCTTTTACCCAATCAGCCAAAACAAATGGCGTATCAGCATTGGGGTCTGACATTTGGCCCAACCACGGCCCAATTCCCTGCGCCACTTCTGCTATGGTTTGCATTCCTTGCGCCGTTTTTAACTGGTCGTAATCGGTCGGTGATTCATGCCAACTGTTTTCGGCCAATAGTTGTATCAGTTTTACTTTTGCACCCAATTCGTTTCGCAGGCGACGCAGTTCTTCAAAATCAAAGCATTGTACGTAAATATTGGCCTCGGCACTGTCGAGGTGATAGTGACGCAGAATCGCGAGCACAATTTTACTGATATCTTTACCTTCCTGTCGGTGAAATGCCGGCGACTTTATTTCTGGGTAGTAGCCAATGTCACGCCCTGTAAGCCGGTTGAGCTCAGCAATGGTTTCGATATGCTCGCTCAGCGTAGCAATAGTGAAATGACCATTGCCATGATACCGGTTCGGGAAAACCATCGAACCGTCGGCGTTTTCACGTTCATGAACACGCAGGGTTTTAAGTTCGGCTAAGGTAAAATCAATGGCGTAATAACGTCCATCCTCACGATGACGATTCGGGAACACCTGTTCCACATTTGTTACGGTTTCTAAATGTATATCGTGTAAAACAACCGCTTGATCATCTTTCGTGATCACCACGTCTTGTTCGATAAAATCTGGTTGTTGCGCATGGGCAAGCGAAGCGGCCTCAAGCGTGTGTTCTGGCAGGTAACCGGAGGCGCCACGGTGGGCGATCAGGGTGAAAGGGTCTGCTTGTATAGCGAAACTAGCTAAGCAGGTAAAAGTTGCAATTAATGTTGTTTTCATAGCGCAATTCCGTTTTGCCTTTCACCCTATTGTCAGGTTTAGGCTTTTTCTTCGATTAATTCAATAGCGTAACCATCGGGGTCACGCACAAATGCGATGACCGTAGAACCCCCTTTTACTGGCCCCGGTTTGCGATACACATCAGCGCCTTTTTGCTCAAGGTTTTCGCAAAAGGTATAAATGTCGTCTACCGCAAACGCTACGTGACCATAGGCGTTGCCTTTGTCATAGTCGTTTTCACCCCAGTTGTAGGTTAACTCAATGACGGCTTGTTCTGATTCGGGCCCATAGCCGACAAACGCGAGGGTGTATTCGTATTCGGTATTTTCACTTTGACGTAGCAATTGCATACCCATTACTTGAGTATAAAAGTGCAATGATGCGTCTAAGTCTTTGACGCGAAGCATGGTATGTAACATTCTCATTATCATATTCCTTAAAGCAACACGCCGTAGTGAAGACTACGGCGTGGATAAGACATTTCGATGACAGCTTGGATTAGCATTTCACTCATATTTTAAGTGGTGACGTGCAAAGCCTCTAGGCCAGTTATCGAGTATATACGTTGCTGGTGGTGATCAGTGTTTACGCGTGGCTTTGTCTAACATGCCCATTGCGGCGGCAGAAATCACAAAGGTAAGGTGTATGACGACGTACCAAAGCAGTTTGTCATTGTCTATTTTACTTGCATTCATAAACACTTTAAGCAAGTGAATAGAGGAAATTGCAACAATAGACGCGGCCACTTTACTTTTCAATGAGGCGGTATCAAGCGTACCTAGCCATGAGAGCTTTTCTGTGTCTTCAGATAGGTCGATACGCGAGACAAAGTTTTCATAACTAGTGAACATCACCATCACAATAAGCCCGGACACCAACGCAATATCGATCAGCGACAATACCACTAAGACAATATCGGTTTCGCCAATTTCAAATACATGGGGAAGAAGGTGAAAGATTTCCTGAAAAAATTTTATACCCAAGGCGATAAGCGCTAGGCTTAAGCCGAAATAAATCGGCGCGAGTAGCCAGCGGGAGGCGTACATCACGCGTTCTATAATAGATTCCAGTTTCATGTAGTAAAGTCCATGTGAAATGTGGGTTTAGGAACGATGGAATAGCGCGTTATTCAAAAGAATCATAGCGTTGATATGGCTAACGCTTTGCCGCTTTTTTCTGTTTTTTCTCTTGCTCTTTGAGCACTTCATTAATAAAACTGCGGCGTCCGAATTGGCGCGTAATGATACATTTTTCTAATGAAAACCCTCGAGCTGGGCAATATTCGCGACCATAATAAATAATTTGTAAGTGCAAATCGTTCCATTTTTCTCGTGGGAATAAGCGCTTTGCGTCACGTTCGGTCTGTTCAACACTTTTGCCATTGGATAGCCCCCAACGGTACATCAGTCGATGAATGTGAGTATCGACAGGAAACGCTGGCACGCCAAACGCTTGAGACATGACCACTGAGGCGGTTTTGTGCCCAACACCCGGCATGGCTTCTAACGCGGCGAAATCTTGTGGAACCTGACCATTGTGTTGCTTGATGATCATATCTGACAAGTGCCAGATGCCTTTAGATTTCATTGGCGATAAGCCACAAGGCTTAATAATTTCTTTAATCTCTTCAATGCTCAACAACACCATATCGAAGGGGTTATCGGCGCGAGCAAAGAGTTTAGGCGTAATTTGGTTTACCCGTTCGTCGGTGCATTGAGCAGACAACAGCACCGCAACGAGCAAGGTGTAAGGGTCTTTGTGATCCAGTGGGATCGGCACTTCAGGATAAAGTTCATCGAGTATATTAACGATGGCTTCGACTTTTTCTTTTTTACTGATTGTTGTAGTCATCAGAATCGCTTTTTTATGAATCTGTGGTTACTCGGGCGCGAACAATGGTTTTAGCGTCGCTCGCGGATTCTGCACGTTGTGCCAGTTTAGTGTCAATACTATTTTTGATGGCGATGAGTAACCCCATCCCCAAAAACGCACCGGGGGGTAAAATGGCCAACAAGAATGGATTTTCGGTGGCAAATAGGGTGACCGTCATGTCGCTGGCCCAAGCACCGAGTAAGCGGTCTGCGCCTGAAAATAAGGTGCCGCTGCCGAGTACCTCTCGTACACCACCAAGCAATACCAATACTAGTGTGAACCCAACTCCCATAGCCAAGCCATCGAATGCACTCTGCGCGACGGGGTTTTTCGACGCGTAGGCTTCGGCGCGACCAATAATGGCACAGTTGGTCACTATCAAGGGGATGAAAATTCCTAAGGCGAGATACAGGTCGTAGGTGAAGGCATTCATCAACAATTGGACGATGGTAACAAAAGCCGCGATGATCATAACAAATACGGGTATGCGAATTTCATTGGTCACCACGTTTCGGATTAATGACACGGTAATGTTCGCACCTATTAATACCAAGGTGGTGGCAATCCCTAACCCCAATCCATTAATAAAACTGGTGGTTACTGCTAATAACGGGCATAAACCCAGTAACTGTACAAGGGCAGGGTTGTTTTTCCATAACCCTTCGAGTGTGAGTTGTTGATATTCACTCATGCTTATTCCTCGCTCTCTGCAAGCCCAGAGCACTGGGAAGGTCTATCAAACAGCGTTTGTTGATGGGTAATCACATAGCTGAGGGTAGACGCAACACTGCCGACCACTGCACGAGGCGTGATGGTGGCGCCGGTAAATTGGTCGAACTGCCCCCCGTCTTTCTTCACCTGCCATTGCGATTGACTGTCTTGCGTAAAATGTTTGTTGGTAAATGACAATACCCAGTCACTCACTGCCAAATCAACTTTATCGCCTAACCCTGGTGTTTCTTTGTGATCAAGTACGCGTACACCCAGCACATTGCCTTGTGTATCTACGCCAA
The DNA here is from genome assembly GCF_056161325.1 of Alteromonas sp. ABE4_545. Classification (NCBI taxonomy): domain Bacteria; kingdom Pseudomonadati; phylum Pseudomonadota; class Gammaproteobacteria; order Alteromonadales; family Alteromonadaceae; genus Alteromonas; species Alteromonas sp. ABE4_545. Next base: position 13,895 of record NZ_JBSWYY010000004.1, on the reverse strand, counting down.
TAATAGAATGGATGTCTCCACTGTAACCGTTAGGCGCAGTCGACTCAATGGCAAGCGCCGTCGGTGTATTGTTGCTGCGTGCGCGGTACACCCGTTGCATGACCTTTTCACCTTGAATGGGGTCGGGAATTTCAATGCAGTCTTCTAGCAAAACATTGTCGTATAACGCGGGGGGGATCACCTCATTGAGGGTTTGTTTTAACTTTAAGGCTTGTTGAGCGGCAATCCTGTCTTTGGTCAGAATATGAGTCACCCCAATCAAAGACGTTGTCGCCAGCGCAAAAGCAGCCAGTAAGGCCCCGTTTTTACCAATTGATTGAAACATGTTTTTTACCCCTGTCTCTTATGGCCGTAAGTACGGGGTTGGGTGTAGTAGTCAATAAGTGGCACCGCCATATTGATAATTAACACTGCAAAAGCGATGGCATCAGGGTAACCACCAAAGGTGCGAATAATAACAACCCAAAAACCAATGAGTGCCCCGTACCAAAGGCGACCTTTCGGAGTGGTTGAAGCTGAAACCGGGTCGGTGGCGATAAAAAACGCGCCAATCATTATGCTGCCGTTAAGCAAGTGGAAAAGTGGTGAGGCGTAATGATCCGCATCAATCAAGTGAAGTACTAGAGCGACTACGACGGCTGACAATAACAAGCTACCTGGTATACGCCAGTTGATTACCTTTGTGCCAATCAGGAACAGGCCACCCAGTAAATACGCTAAACTGACCCAAAGGAAGCCTGCGCCACCACTGGCAAGCCAACTACTGGTAAACTGCGAACTTTGCAATGCTTCTGTATAGGTTGTCCCTTGGGTCAATGCCGTTTTTACATGGTCTAACGGTGTTGCCATGGTAAAGCCATCGACAGCGGATTTTAATTGAGTAATGTCGTAACCGGATGTTGAATAATTGGTGAAAATCATCGACAGCGCATCCATCGCAGACAGGCTATACTGAGCCAAACCTGCGGGGGGTAACCACATTGTCATGGCCGCCGGAAAAGACACCAACAGCATGACATAGGCAGCCATAGCAGGGTTGAATAAATTGAACCCTAAACCGCCGTATAATTGTTTAACCATGCCAATGGCGAATACTGTGCCTAATACTGTCATCCACCAAGGTAAGAACGGCGGTATGCTAACGCCAATTAATAATGCAGTTACGATGGCACTGTAGTCACTGAGGGCGCGTTCGACGTTTTTCTTGCGCAAGGCAAGAATGACAGTTTCGGTGGCTAATGCAGTGATGGTTGCTAGGGCGCATTGCACGAGTACGCCCCAGCCAAAAAATAACCACTGGGTAATGATGCCCGGAATCATCGCATAAATAACCAAACGCATAACTTGACCGGTGTCGCGTTTAACACGTTGATGCGGGGAACTGGATAGACTCAGTGAAACCATCTATGAATTCTCTTCGTTGTTTTCGCGTGCCAATTTCTTCGCTTTGGCTTTTGCCACAGCCGCTGCAATGCGGGCTTTCTTTTTCGCTTCTGCGTCGTCTTCAACTGTTGCTGATGGGGCGCTTGCCGCGTCATGACTTTCAGCCTCAGGCTTGTCATTCTGTAACGCTTCGCCTTCTGCTTTTGGTGCATCAGGCTTCTCTGCTTGTTGCGCAGCTTTCTTGGCTTTGGCTCTTGCTACCGCAGCGGCAATGCGGGCTTTCTTTTTAGCCTCTGCATCGTCTTCCGCGGACGTTGATGGCGCGCTGACAGTGTCATTGCTGTTGGTGTCTGGGTTGTCAGTTTTTTCCGCTTTATCTTCCGTGACAGACGAATCTGACTGCGCGGCTTGTTGAGCCGCTTTTTTGGCCTTGGCTCTTGCTACCGCAGCAGCGACTCGAGCTTTCTTTTTAGCCTCAGCGTCGTCACCAACTTCTTCATTCTCGGATTGCTCCAGAACGGGGGCAGACTCAAGCGCACTCGCTTGTTGTTGGGCGGCTTTCTTGGCTTTTGCTCTAGCAATAGCGGCCGCTACACGAGCCTTGTTGTCGTTACCTTCATCGGCAGCTTTGACCGGTGCTGGTTCGGTTTTTTCAGGTGTGTTGTCGGGTGAATTTGTACTCGCAGCGAGCTGGGCTTTTTTCGCCTTGGCGCGTGCCAGTGCTGCCGCCACCTTGTCTTTAGGGGCTACATCATTCGTTTGCTCGACTGCAGGCGCACTGGCTGAAGTCGCTTTTTTCACTGCTGACGCACTACGCGCTTCTTTTGCTTTGCGATGTTTTTCTTCTCGAGCTTGTTTTTCTTTTTCAAGTCGTTCTTTTCGTGCCTCAAAACGCGCTTTGGCTTTTTCTGCTTTGTTCTTTTCATCGCGCTGTATTTTTATTTCCGCTTTGGCTTGGCGATAGTAATGCACCAAAGGAATTTCACTCGGGCACACATAAGCGCAAGCTCCGCACTCTATGCAGTCGAATAAGTTGTAGTCTTCGGCTTTATCGAGCTCTTTAGCTTTGGCATGCCAGAACATCTGTTGCGGCAACAAACTCACGGGACAAGCATCGGCGCAGGCACTACAACGGATACACGGCCGTTCATTGTCGCCATCAGCCAGTTCTTTCTTGCCGGGCGCCAGTAAGCAGTTAGTGGTTTTTACCACAGGTACTTGCATGGTGCTTAAGCTAAAGCCCATCATGGGGCCACCCATTACAATGCGTGGTTGATACTGCTTTTTAGGCAAATATTCTGCGATCGATAACGGGTGAGACACGGGCGTACCTAACAACACCCATGCATTCATAGGTGTTTTAACGGCTTCACCAGTAATAGTAACCACGCGTTGGATCAGAGGCTTACCGTGAAAAATAGCGTCAGCAATCGCATAACAGGTGCCAACGTTAAACATCAACACTCCCACATCAGCGGGAAGCGCATTTCTCGGTACTTCACGGTTAGTGAGTACTTGAATTAATTGCTTCTCGCCACCGGTAGGATACTTGGTCGGTACACACACCACTTTAATGCGGTCGTTACCCTGACAAGCAATACGCATGGCCTCTAAGGCCCGAGGCTTGTTGTCTTCAATTGCCACTATCACGCATTTTGGGGTTACCAAGTGCGTCAACACATCAATGCCTTGACGAATTTGCCAAGCGTGTTCCCGCATCAAACGATCATCAGAGGTAATATAGGGTTCGCATTCCACCCCGTTGATAATTAAAAACTCTACATCAACGCGGGCATTGGTTTTTATGTGAGTAGGGAAGCCCGCGCCACCCATACCACTGATGCCTGCATCGCAAATCGCCTCGATGACCTTTGTTTTATCTTGAGTTTGGTAATCGGTAAGCGGTGATAGCTCAGTCCATTGCTCTAGGCCATCGGGGGTAAGCTCAATCATTATTTCAGGCAAGCCGCTCGGGTGCGCTGATACGTGTTCTTTAATTGCCGTAATTTCGCCTGAAGTAACGGCATGTACGGGAACGGCAAACGGGTGGCTACTGCGCGTGAGCGGTTGCCCTTTCAGCACTTTATCGCCAACGGCAACAAGCGTATGGCCTTCTACGCCAATGTGTTGCTTAACGGGGATGTAACATTTGTCTGGCAGCGGAATCGTTTGAATGGGCGATTCACTTGCTAGGGCTTTCTTGTCATCAGGATGAACGCCACCGGGGAAGTCCCATAGCTTGCCGTTTTCCAGATGTTGCGTGATGGTTTCAAAATCAGGGTACATCATTAATTAAGACACCATTTTAATCGGGATATCGCCAGAACGGGATTGCTCAAAATTCCATTTCCACGAGGCCGTAGTCGTGGCAATAGGCACCATGTCGATACAGTCAACGGGGCAGGGGTCAACACATAAGTCGCAGCCAGTACACTCGTCTATCATCACAGTGTGCATGTGCTTCGTTGCACCAACGATGGCGTCAACAGGGCAGGCTTGTATACACTTGGTGCATCCAATGCATTCATCTTCGCGAATGTAAGCAACGCGTTTAACGTCTTCTTCGCCGTGAGCCGCATCCAGAGGCTTAGCCTCTACGCCCATCATGTCGGCCAGCTTTTTGATTGTTGCTTCACCACCTGGCGGGCATTTGTTTATTTCATCGCCGTCGGCAATTGCTTCGGCGTAAGGTCGACAACCGGGATAGCCACATTGACCACATTGGGTTTGAGGTAGTACGGCATCAATTTGGTCTACGAGTGGGTCGCCTTCAACGTGAAAGCGAATGGCGGCATACCCAAGGGCTAAGCCGAAGATCAATGCTAACAGGCCAATGGCGATCATTGCGAAAGTGACAGTCATTACACTTTCACCAAGCCAGTAAAGCCGAGGAAGGCAAGTGACATTAATCCCGCTGTGATCATGGCAATCGATGCACCTTTAAACGGAGCGGGTACGTCTGCCGCTGCAAGGCGTTCACGCATAGCGGCAAAAAGAATCATTGCGAGAGAAAAGCCCACAGCGGCACCAAAGCCGTAAATGATACTTTCTACTAAAGAGTGTTGCTCTGTAATATTCAGCAAAGCGACACCTAACACAGCGCAATTGGTAGTGATTAGCGGTAAGAAAATACCTAGCAAACGGTATAAGGTCGGGCTGGTTTTGTGCACAACCATTTCAGTAAACTGCACAACAACGGCGATAACCAATATAAACGACAGGGTGCGCAAAAACTCAATGCCTAGTGGGGCGAGAATGTAGGTTTCAACCAAGTAGCTAGACACAGAGGCGAGTGTCAGTACAAAGGTTGTTGCCATAGACATACCCATAGCTGTTTCGAGTTTGCTCGATACACCCATAAAAGGGCATAGCCCTAAAAATTTTACTAATACAAAGTTGTTGACCAATACAGTACCAACCAACAACAGCAAAAAATCAGTCATCAGGTTCTATTAAATTCGTTTATTCGTTTGAATATTTGCGTTTGCTATATAGATTCCAGCCAGTATACCACAAGCAGAATTGGCAATAGTGACTCGACCCTATAAACGTTGGCACTGGTCGTAAAGGATCAAAGCCGTTGTTTAAGAGAGAATTAAGGGCTGTATTATCGCTTATTTCTAATTGAATTCATACTGTGTTTTCGGCAGCAGGATAGGCCACACGAAGCGGTAAATCACGTGATCACGGATTGATATATAAATAATGGAATTAGGTCGTACGGATGTACTAGAAAAGGAAAGGTGGCTCCCCCTCCCCGATTTGAACGGGGGACCTGCGGATTAACAGTCCGTCGCTCTAACCAACTGAGCTAAGGGGGAATCGATTTTTCACCTTGCTGAAAAGTGGCTCCCCCTCCCCGATTTGAACGGGGGACCTGCGGATTAACAGTCCGTCGCTCTAACCAACTGAGCTAAGGGGGACCTGTCTTTTCAACGGGGCGAGATATTAATGACGTCCTTCGTTGCTGTCAACAAACTTTCTAAAATTTTTGTATCGTTTGCTGAAAAAATAGCTAATTTGTCGTTTTCGGCTAAAAACTAGGCTGAAAACGGCGTTTTTTACACTTTTTATTGTAGAAATATTGCTCTGGTGACCATTCTAATAGTCTGAGTGTTCAATACACTTATAACCAGATTGATAAGAAACCTAAAAACAAATAAATGGTTATAAGCATATAATTAAAGTGATTTAGAAAGTGCTTGAATACTGTATACCTATCCATGTTTTAATAAAAGTGTAACCTTAATACTTAACTCAAGAGGTTAGTCATCACTTACCTAAGTATTGGTTGATCGGTCTTAACTTCCCGTGTTTTCTGGCTCTTTGACACTTATCCACGGAAACTGTGGATAAGTGTGTTAATAGAATTGTGATGATGGGGTTCACTAACCCGACAGTGTTGTCAATACGGCTGGTTAAATAAGTTGAATTAAAGAAAAATGTATTTTAAATCATTGTTTTATATTTTTGTTTAACGTGAAGCTCCGATTTTTGTTATTTTCAGTTAGACAAAAAAATACGGCTGTGATAGCACCAAAATTTTGTGAATTACTTAGGGTGTTAACGGTGGTTTAACATGGTTTTATCATTTGTTTTTCTTTTCAGGCAGAAGCAAATAAAAATTTATCATACAAAAAAAGCCTGATTTTGCGTCATCAAGAGTGTCAAAAAAGCGCGGCATGTCATTTGTTTGTCACTCTATCGTCATTTGTCTCTCATCTACTAGGTGAATTGTCGAAAATAAAGACAGTGTTTCGATAAAGAGAATATCGACTTAATAGAAATATTTATTTATTGAAAATAGACGGTTCGACACAAAATACGAGTTTGGCTATTTTAATGTACGTAGATTGTTCACTCATTTGTGCGAAAATAGCGAGCCTCACATTTATTAATGTATCGACGTAAACTGGCATACTGCTATTAAAGGATGCAAACCTTTTGAATAAGAAGATAAAAGTAAATCGACAGCAACAAGCCAACTTAACCGAAGGTGATATTGCCAGTACGCTCAAACGAATGACTATCCCAATGATCATGGGCATGATCATGATGATGAGCTTTGGCTTGGTAGATACCTTTTTTGTCAGTTTGCTGGGAACTGAGCAACTCGCGGCAATCAGTTTTACATTTCCAGTAACCTTTACCGTGATTAGCCTCAATATTGGGCTAGGTATAGGTACGTCGGCGATAGTCGCCAGACTCAGAGGGCAACAAAAGTTCGATGAAGCCAGAAGTATGGCTACGGGCGCACTTATGCTCTCAGCGATTTTGGTCGGCTTGTTGGCCGCACTGGGTTATCTATTCATCGCCCCTGTGTTTTCCGTAATGGGAGCGAGTGATGCATTGTTGGTGCCTATTACTCACTACATGCAGGTGTGGTATTTCTCCGCAGTATTTTTATCGGTCCCTATGGTAGGAAATAGTGTATTGCGAGCGTGTGGTGATACCAAAACGCCGAGTATTATTATGGCGACAGGCGGTGGAATAAACGCTTTGCTCGACCCTTTACTGATTTTTGGTTGGGGCCCTGTGCCCGCTTTAGGTATTCAAGGCGCGGCTTTAGCTACCTTAATTGCGTGGTTTATTTGTGTTATTTGGATTTTGCGCTTGCTTACCGGTACTCGTGAACTCATGCTTCCCCGTTTATTGTCTGGTGCCGAGCTAGCACAGCGAAGCCGTCAAATTTTGCAAATTGGATTGCCGGCAGCGGGGGCGAATATGTTAACGCCTATTGCGGGAGGCGTGATGACGGCGGTTGTGGCGACCTACGGCGCAGAGGCGGTTGCAGCGTGGGGCGTGGGAACCCGCCTAGAGTCGATCGCCTGTATCGTGATTCTGGCCATGTCGATGACACTGCCGCCCTTTATTAGTCAAAATAGCGGCGCCGGATTGATCGACCGAGTGAAGCAGTCGTATCTATTGTCTATTCGCTTCATTATTCTGTGGCAGGCAGTGATATTTTTCGTATTGTGGTTGTTAGCGGGCGTTATTGCTGACACTTTTGCCAAAGAGCCGGAAGTGGCAAAGTTGCTTACCTTGTTCCTGACTATAGTTCCGTTAGGGTATGGGCTGCAGGGCACTGTTATCTTGACCAACTCTTCGCTTAACGCATTGCATTTGCCAATGGCGGCCTTAATCCTCAGTGTATTGCGGTTGTTTGTGTTTTTCGTTCCCTTTGCAGTTGCGGGAAGTGTTTGGTTTGGCTTACACGGGTTGTATTGGGGCTGTGTAGTGGCAAATTTTGCGATGGCGTCGCTGTCTTTTATCTGGTTTAAGCGGGCGGTAGCACGCATAGACAATGAACAAGTAGAGAAAACGAATGACTAAAGGTTTTGAACTCGCCTCTTCTTATGCGCCTGCCGGTGATCAGCCCACGGCGATCGCTTCACTCGTGGAGGGGTTGGAGGATGGCCTGGCTTGCCAAACGTTACTTGGGGTAACCGGCTCGGGCAAAACCTTCACTATGGCGAATGTGATTGCCGAGGTACAACGACCCACGTTGATTCTTGCCCATAATAAAACCTTGGCAGCTCAGCTCTATGGGGAAATGAAAGAGTTTTTCCCCAATAACGCCGTAGAGTATTTTGTGTCTTACTACGATTATTATCAGCCGGAGGCCTATGTGCCGAGTACTGATACTTTTATTGAGAAAGACGCCTCGATCAATGATCATATTGAACAAATGCGTTTGTCGGCAACCAAAGCACTGATGGAGCGACGAGACGTTGTCATTGTTGCCAGTGTGTCTGCTATATACGGTCTTGGTGATCCAGAATCCTACATGAAAATGCTATTGCATTTGCGTCAAGGCGATACCATGGACCAGCGCGATATTTTGCGCCGTTTGGCTGAATTGCAGTATACCCGCAATGATATTGCTTTCGAACGCGGTACATTTCGAGTGCGTGGCGACGTTATTGATATTTTCCCTGCAGATTCTGAAAGAGAAGCGGTGCGGGTCGAGTTGTTTGACGATGAAATCGACAAGATCAGCATGTTTGACCCATTAACTGGGGCAGTGGAGAAGTCGGTGATCCGCGCTACTGTCTTTCCTAAAACGCATTATGTAACGCCACGGGAAAAAATACTCAATGCAGTAGAGCGCATTAAGGAAGAACTGGTTGAGCGAAAAGATCAGCTTAAATCGGTCAATAAGCTTATTGAAGAGCAGCGTATTTCCCAGCGCACACAGTTTGATATAGAAATGATGTTAGAACTAGGATATTGCTCGGGTATTGAAAACTACTCGCGCTATCTGTCTGGGCGCACACCCGGGGAGCCACCCCCAACGTTATTGGACTATTTCCCTGCTGACGGCTTACTGTTTATCGATGAGTCTCACGTCACTGTTTCTCAAGTTGGGGCAATGTACAAAGGGGATCGCTCAAGAAAAGAAACGCTGGTGGAGTTTGGCTTTCGTTTGCCATCGGCTCTCGACAACCGGCCACTGAAATTCGAAGAGTTTGAGCGTATTTCACCGCAAACCATCTATGTATCTGCAACCCCCGGTGATTATGAATTACAGAAATGCGAAGGCGATATTGTCGAGCAGGTAGTACGTCCCACGGGCTTACTTGACCCTGAAATTGAGGTGCGGCCTGTTGCCACGCAAGTCGATGACGTATTGTCTGAGATTCAGAAGCGCGTTGCGCTGGACGAACGGGTACTGATCACCACTCTGACTAAGCGCATGGCAGAAGATTTGAGTGAATACCTCAATGAACACGGCGTAAAGGTGCGTTACTTACACTCAGATATTGATACCGTTGAACGGATAGAGATTATTCGCGACTTGCGGATAGGTAAATTTGACGTGCTGGTCGGGATCAACCTATTACGTGAAGGCTTGGATATGCCAGAAGTGTCCTTGGTGGCTATTTTAGATGCAGACAAAGAAGGCTTCTTACGCGCTGAAAAGTCATTGATTCAAACCATTGGTCGCGCCGCTCGTCACATTAATGGCCGCGCTATTTTGTATGCCGATTCGATCACTAAATCGATGCGAAAGGCGATGGATGAAACGGCGCGTCGACGAGAGAAACAAATCGAACACAACAGGCTTAACAATAAAACACCGCAAAGTCTGGTGAAGCCAATTACCGATATAATGGATATAGGCAGTGATACCTATCCGCAATCTGGTAAAGTGAAGCTGCGAAAAGTCGCTGAGAAGAAACAACAAGAGAAAGCGGCGAGTGCTACGGATCTTATGGCCCGTATTGATGAGCTGGAAAAGGCCATGTTTGAATATGCACGGGAGTTGGAGTTTGAAAAAGCGGCCTCGGTGCGAGATGAAATTGAAACATTAAGAAAGCAGGTTGTTGCGTTGTCTTAGCACATGAGTGACCCAAAAATACAACCTTTGTTGCGTTTAACGCCCCATTTTATGGGGCTTTTTACTGTTAGCGACAATTAGTCGTTGTAATCGCTATGTGACTTGCCTATTATTGATTCGAGTATCAATAACTATACCTAAAACTGGTGCTACCATGTTGAACCGATTACAAGAGTCAGACATTAAGTTGCTCCGCGTGTTTTATGCGGTTGCGAGTTGTAATGGATTTACCGCTGCCGAACCTGTCTTGCGTATGCAAAGACCCAATATTTCCGCTGCTATCAAAAAGCTTGAGGAACGATTGGACCTGGTGTTATGTCACCGTGGGCGAGGTGGTTTTCAAATGACCAAGGAAGGGGAAGTGGTATTTCAGGAAACCAAACGTATTTTCAATGCGTTTGATAACTTTGTGTTTAACCTGAAATCTTTGCACGACGATTACTCTGGCCATATTACGCTGGTATTGATGACGGGCTTTCCGTTGTCACTGCAGTTGGCAGTGAGTAAAGCCGTAAAAAGCACCATGAAGAAGTTTGATGACATCCACGTGAATATTCAAACTCGTTTGTACAACGAAGTCGAGCACGTCGCCTTGTCGGGTGAGTGTCATTTGGTTGTTTCTACTTATGACATGGTGAAGCCGGAATCGGTGACCTTCCACCCAGTAGGCACAAGCTGTAAAGGGCGTTTATATTGTGCACCGAGTCATCCTTTAGCCAAATACAAAGATGTCGACGAGCTACCTTCTGATGTCAAAATTGAAGATTACCCCGCCATCGGTATATCGGGTTTGTCTTCAGCAAACTACATTGAAGATGATCGCCGCCTAGCTATTCAAACGTTTTCTGATTCATATGATGCCGCCATGTCGGCAATGATGACGGGTGAATACGTGGGGTTATTACCCGATTATATGGCAAAAGAACAAGGGGTGAGCTTAGGCTTAGTGCCTATTGCGAAAGGGTCATTGTTTAACTTTGATCACGAAATTTTTGTGATGAATGGTAAAAACACCCGATTAAATCCAGTATTACGCCATTGTATTCGCGAGCTGTCGTATTTTATTTCCGAAGCGATGAAAGACAAGTAATCTGATTGTGTTTAGGCAGATTGTGAGAGAAGGGCCTTAATCGGCCCTTTTTTGTTTTGTCAGGCTTGTATCAGGTTGTGCGTTATTCGTAATCGAGAGGGTCGGTAGCTTGGTTCTCGGTAAAGGCTTCTAAACGCTCCTGACAAGCGCCACATTGGCCACAGGCTTTTTCACGGCCGTTGTAACACGTCCAGGTTTTTCCGTAATCTAGCCCCATGGCTAAGCCATCAGTCAGAATTGCTGTTTTACTGACCTTTAAGTAGGGGGTAACAATTTCCACGGCTTCGTAGTTGGCAATGGCACAAACGTCATTCATTTTTTCTACGAATTCTGGACGACAATCGGGATAAATGGCGTGGTCGCCAGAATGCGCGCCGTAATACACTTTGGTAGCGCCTTCGCTTACCGCATAACCCACCGCAAGAGACAGTAAAATCATGTTGCGATTGGGCACAACGGTTTGTTTCATGCTTGGTTCTTCGTAATGGCCTTCTGGCACATCGATATCATCGGTAAGTGCAGAGCCGCCTACCAAGCTATTGATAGCAGAAATATCAACAATTTTATGAGGAATATCAATAGCATCACAAACGCGAGCGGCGTAATCCAATTCTTTTTTGTGGCGTTGTCCATAATTAAAAGACAACGCCATAGGCGCTTTGCCTTCGCGTAATGCTTTGTGAAGTACGGTGAATGAATCCATACCACCCGAGTAGATAACAATGACTTTTTCAGACATGAAGATCAAAAGTTGAGAAATGATGACTGAATTCTATGTGATCCTTGGTAAAATCCCAACAAGCAAAAAGATAAGGTGGTCCTTTGAGCGATCAAATACTGAAAATTAACGAATTATTCGAAACGATACAGGGTGAAGGCGTGCACACAGGCGTGCCGTCGATCTTTGTGCGTTTACAGGGCTGCCCCGTAGGCTGCCCTTGGTGTGATACCAAGCACACATGGGAAACTAAAGCTGAGATGGCGACCTCACCCGACGCGATAATTATGCAAACTGAGGAAACCGAGCATTACTTTATTTCTGACCCTGCGCAATTACTTGCTATATTTAAACAACAGGGATATTACGCCAAACATGTGGTGATCACGGGAGGGGAACCTTGTATGTATGATCTTGTCCCACTTACTAGGTTGTTGAAAGAGCAAGGCTTTACTAGTCAGATCGAAACCAGTGGCACCTTTGAAGTACAGTGTGAGCCCGACACATGGGTAACAGTGTCACCGAAAATAAACATGCGTGGTGGTTATGCGGTGTTGGAAAGTGCACTGCGGCGTGCCGATGAGGTTAAACACCCGATTGCAATGCAAAAGCATATTGATGAGCTCGATGCGCTACTAGCACCGCTTGGTGAAGACGTACCCAAGCACATTTGTTTGCAGCCCATTAGCCAACAACCTAGAGCAACGTCGTTAGCAATAGAAACCTGTATTCGTCGCAATTGGCGTCTATCATTACAAACACATAAGTACATAGGTATTGAATAACATGAAGGCAATCGAAGGTTGGCCTATCGCTGGAATCAGTGAGTGTGAAGCTGAACTCAGCGGGTTTTTGCATTTATTGGCTCAGCATGCCAGTGAGCACGATTGTGAAAAAATGGCTGATTGTTATCATTTACCCTCTATTTTCGTTGATGAAGACGATAAGCGCGTGTGTTATTCACGCGAAGAAATAGCTACCCACGTTGCTAGTTATTTGGTGCATCAAGCCGCTGGAAATGCAGGGACTTATATCCCGAATCTTACACAAGTAATGCCATTGTCGAAGGATACGTTCTTCGTACAGGTTAGCTGGATTTGGTTAGATGAAGCACATCATCCTGCCCGAGGCCGTTTGAGCTCGTTCACTATTCAACGAGGCGGGCGTTATGGGTTTGAAATTGTGGTTGCCGTAAACGATGAGGAGCAGGTCAAGGATGAGATGCAGCAGCGTAAGCAAGCTTAGTCTTTTAGTTGTACTTTGGTTTTGTTTGGTTGGGCAGTTACATGCTGCAGTATGGTCGATTACGTATCCTCGTCCGTTAGATGAAGACGATTTACGCCACGAATACCCCCTTGCGTTGTTAGAACTGGCATTGGATAAAACCGGTGTACGGTATTCGTTAATGCCCTCAGAACGCATTATGCTTCAGGGGAAAGCCGTTCGTTTGTTGAAAGAAAACCGCGAAATAAACGTGGTATGGACAATGACGGATATTCAGCGGGAAAAAGAACTACTACCTATTCGAATTCCTATTACTAAAGGGCTGATAGGGTGGCGTGTGTTTGCGATTAACGAGCAGGCAAAGCCGAAGTTTCAAGCGGTAAAAAATCTGTCCTCTCTACTTAAACTCGTCCCGTTACAAGGCGAGGAGTGGCCCGATACCAAAATATTACAAGCCAATGGTTTCAATGTGTTGTTGATCTCAGATTTTAACACTGGCTATCAGCAACTCGCTAATGGCATGGGAGATTTTTTCCCGCGTTCGGTCTCTGAGATTGAAGGGGAGCTTGCTAACCCAAAACTCGACTCATCCGTTGTACTAGAGCCTGATCTCGCGATACATTACACCAGTGCGATGTATTTCTTTGTGAACCGTGCAAACCCGACTATGGCACGATTGATTGAAACTGGGTTAATGCGCGCCATTGAGGATGGCTCTTTTGAAGCCTTATTTCGCACTAAACACCAAGGTATGTTAGACCAATTACAAATTGATAAAAGACGAGTGTTTAATTTAGATAACCCGCAGTTGCCAGAGGCGACACCGGTTGATGATACGCGCTTGTGGTACAACCCAGAAGCGAGTCAATAAGTTGGTATAAGCGCTTTTACATACACACAAAAAAAAACCACCGCTAGTGCGGTGGCAGATTGATGATAAACCCCTCTTTTTTCAGAGGGGTTTATTTTTTCTAGCAGCCGAAGGCTGCGATCGCGATATTTTTTATAGCAGCTTTATTGTTCGAGTGTTGGGTTCTTGAAGGGCAATAAGCGAGTTATGTACTAGATTAGCGAGGTTTCCGACCAGATTTGAGGTTTTTTTGGCTTATGCTGCCTTGGCTAAGGCCATTTTCTTCATA